>NZ_JBMPPK010000022.1:0-118241 GCF_049339405.1 Undibacterium sp. Tian12W | reverse complement strand
TGTGAACACTTGCTATATTATTTAAGCATTCCAACTAACCTAAGTTAATTGGTGCGCTTCACCAAGTGCCCACATTTATTGACTGTTAATTGTTAAAGAACCAGAATCTTTTCTACCTCGCCAGACCGTCTTCCGATCCAGCTTTGCGTCGCAGCGTTGTGTGCGTCAGCAGCAGAGAAACGAGATTATGAAGCACTTCTTTTTATCTGTCAACACCCTGTTTTTATTTCGTTTAGATCAAATCTTTTTAGAATCAATCTCAACTACCTCAGGATATTTCCAGACCCCGGCTTTCTGCGTCATTTCTTTCGCTCAAACCAGGAATTACTTCACTTTCTACCCCGCTCTTCAGCGGGAGGCGAACTATAGCAAATCCCCCACCTGTTTTGCAAGAGAAATTTTCTTTATCTGCCAAACTTTCAAAAAATGAATTACGCTTATATATGAGATGGGCAAACTGAAGTAAGGCAATGAATTATTCACTCTTTGATGACGCCGGCAATATGCAGCCCTGGACAGAAACTATCTGCGAAGGTGCTGTGATACTCAGGCACTTTTCAGTGAATCACGAGGCCGCATTGCTGGATGACATACAGCAAATATTAAGCAAGCACCCTTTTCGGCAAATGCGCACGCCTAATGGTCACCGCATGTCAGTCGCGATGACTTGCTGCGGCGAGGTGGGCTGGGTATCAGATAGTGATGGCTATCGCTACAGCGCTTATGATCCGGAAAATGGAGAGCACTGGCCTGCGATGCCAGATAGTTTTTATTCACTTGCTGTACAAGCAGCACAAGAAGCTGGTTTTTCTGGCTTTACACCAGACAGCTGCCTGATCAATCAATATCAGGTGGGATCACGCCTTAGTCTCCATCAGGATAAAGACGAAAAGAAATTTGGCGCACCTATCGTGTCTTTCTCACTGGGCATACCGGCGACATTTCTTTTTGGTGGCATGCAACGCAGTGATGCTGTCCAGCGCTATCATCTGGCACATGGTGATGTTGTAGTCTGGGGCGGTCCGGCCAGATTGCGTTACCATGGCGTAGCACCCATCAAGGAAGCGGCGCATCCACTCCTGGGAACACAAAGAATCAATCTGACCTTCCGTGAGGCTATATAGTCAGGCTGCATAAACAGGGCAGCACTTTATCTCGCCGTCCAATAACAAAACAAACAATCTCATATGCCATTTTCGCTAGATAATCTCTTAGTCATCGGAATTTCTTCCCGCGCCCTGTTTGATCTGGAAGTGGAAGAGGCTATTTTTCAAGAACAAGGCCTGGATGCCTATCGCCAGCATCAACTCAAAGAAGAAAACAGCATATTAAAACCAGGCGCAGCTTTTGCCCTGGTCAAGGCTTTATTGAAACTCAACGAGCTGACACCCGGCCACAGACTGGTGGAAGTGGTCATCATGTCGCGCAATTCGTCTGAAACCTCTTTGCGGATATTTAATTCCATTGCTCATTATGGACTGGATATTACACGCGCCGCCTTATCGGGCGGCTCACCACTGGCGCCCTACTTGCTGGCTTTTAACGTCAGCTTGTTTTTATCTCTGCATGAAGACGATGTGCAAGCAGCCATCAATTCAGGCGTAGCGTCGGCAATGTTATATCGCCTGCCAGAAAATGCTGCCGACCCCGAGCAAATTCGCATTGCCTTTGATGGCGATGCCGTCATTTTTTCAGATGAATCTGAACGCATCTATCAGGAACAAGGCGTGGAAGCCTTTGAGCAGCATGAAAGAGAAAATGCCTTGAAGCCTTTGCCGGAAGGGCCTTTTGCCAGATTGCTGCTGGCTTTATCGTATCTGCAGAATAATTTCAAAACCCCGGACGGACGGGCCTTCCCGCTGCGCACAGCCCTGGTGACAGCACGTGCCTCACCTGCCCACGAAAGGGTGATACGGACATTGCGCGCCTGGAATATCGCGATCGATGAAACCTTCTTCATGGGTGGGGTCAACAAGTCAGCTGTACTGGCCGCATTCAAACCACATATGTTTTTTGATGACCAGCATGGTCATTGCCTGCACGCGTCGAATGTTGTGCCGACTGGCCGCGTACCAGTCAAACAAGGAAAATAAATCGCCACAAAACAAAAAAAGCCAGCCTGATTTATCAGGCTGGCTTTTTTATATCTGAAGACAGATTAACGCTGTGCTAGCACATCTACCACACACAAAGCTGTCATATTGACGATGCGACGTACTGTCGCTGATGGCGTCAAAATATGCACAGGCTTGGCACAACCCAGCAAGATAGGACCAATCGCGACGTTATTACCGGCCGTTGTTTTCAACAGGTTATAGGCAATATTTGCGGCATCAATATTCGGCATGACGAGCAGATTGGCATCGCTCTTCAGTGTCGAATCCGGCATCATTTTCTTGCGATAGCTGGTATCAAGTGCAGTATCGCCATGCATCTCACCATCCACCTCAAGATCAGGTGCATCACGCTGAATAATCGCCAGCGCCGCACGCATTTTTTGAGCGGATTCGCTATTGCTGGAGCCGAAATTTGAGTGAGACAGCAAGGCAGCTTTTGGCAACAAGCCAAAGCGACGCATTTCTTCTGCTGCCAGAATCGTGATCTCGGCGATTTGTTCTGCAGTCGGGTTTTCATTGACGTGCGTATCAACCAATACTACCTGGCGATCAGGCAAAACCAGACCGTTCATGGCGGCATAGACATTCACGCCTTCACGCTTGCCCAATACCTGATTGATGTAATTCAAATGCAAGCCTGTCGTACCAAAGGTACCGCAGATCATGCCATCTGCATCGCCCTTATGGATCATCATGGCACCGATCAATGAATGACGGCGGCGCATTTCCAGCTTGGCATATTGCTCAGTCACGCCTTTGCGGGCAGTCATCTGCAGATAGGTCTGCCAGTAGTCGCGATAGCGATCATCCTGCTCAGGGTTGATGACTTCAAAATCTACACCCGCCTTTAGACGCAAACCGAATTTTTCTATGCGCTGGTCGAGGATATGCGGACGGCCCACCAAAATAGGCGCTGCCAGTTTCTCATCAACGATAACCTGCACTGCGCGCAAGACTTTTTCTTCTTCACCTTCGGCATAGACGATACGTTTGCGGTCAGCAGGTGCTTTTTTGGCGATCTGGAACAATGGCTTCATGAAAGTGCCGCTGTGGTAGACGAATTGCTGCAACTTCTCTACATAAGCCTGCATATCCTGGATAGGACGCACAGCCACGCCGCATTCTTCTGCTGCACGGGCAACAGCGGGGGCAATCTTGATCATCAAACGGGGATCAAACGGCTTGGGTATCAGGTATTCCGGGCCAAAGGACAGGTTACTGATGCCATATGCAGAAGCGACGACATCTGATTGCTCAGCCTGAGCCAGCTCAGCAATCGCATGCACGACCGCGATTTCCATTTCACGCGTGATGGTGGTCGCACCACAATCCAGGGCGCCACGGAAAATATACGGGAAGCACAGAACATTATTCACCTGATTCGGGAAATCAGAGCGCCCGGTCGCCATGATGGCATCATCACGTACAGCCTTGACTTCATCAGGCAGAATTTCTGGTGTAGGGTTGGCCAAAGCCAGGATCAAAGGATTTGGTGCCATCAGCTTGACCATATCTTGCTTCAACACACCGGCAGCGGACAAGCCAAGGAAGATATCTGCATCAGGCATGACATCACGCAGGCTGCGGGCCGAGGTTTCTTGCGCGAAGCGTTCTTTGTCCGGGTCCATCAACTCAACACGGCCTTTATAAACTACGCCAGCCAGATCAGTAACGAATATATTTTCCAGCGGGAAACCAAGATCAACGATCAAATCCAGACAGGCCAACGCTGCTGCACCTGCTCCAGATACCACCAGCTTGGTATTTTTGATAGTTTTACCAACAACCTTCAAGCCATTCAGAATAGCTGCGCCAACAATGATCGCTGTACCATGCTGGTCATCGTGAAAGACTGGTATCTTCATGCGCTCGCGCAGTTTGCGTTCTATATAGAAGCATTCTGGTGCTTTGATGTCTTCCAGATTGATGCCGCCAAAGGTAGGCTCAAGTGAAGCAATGATGTCGACCAGTTTGTCAGGGTCAGATTCATTGATTTCGATATCGAATACATCAATACCGGCAAATTTCTTGAATAGTACGCCCTTGCCTTCCATGACAGGCTTGGATGCCAGCGGGCCGATATTACCCAGGCCCAGCACTGCAGTACCGTTAGTAATGACACCCACCAGGTTACCACGTGCAGTGTATTTGAATGCAGCAGTTGGATCGGCGACGATTTCTTCACAAGGTGCAGCAACACCTGGGGAATACGCTAAAGCCAGATCACGTTGATTCGTCAGTTGCTTGGTAGCAGTGACACTGATTTTGCCAGGAGTTGGAAATTCATGATATTCCAGCGCTGCCTGACGCAATTGTTGACGTATTTGCTCTTTTTGATCTGACGAATCCATGTGCTTGACCTTCTTTCTATTTTTTTGCTTACGGAAATCTTACTGGTAGAGATTCTAGCAGAGGGAACCCTCTAACTTTATACGTATTTGTACGACTCTTATGCTTTTCTAGCATAACCAAATGCAATTTATTCTGTTAAGCAATAACACATAGTTCTTAACTATCGAATCGATAAAATCAATTATCTTTTCAAATCAATTATTAAAATCTATTATGTATCTCATGTTGATAGCAAATGCAAACAACACCCTAAAGCACCGTAAATCACCAAGGAGAGCATTATGAGCACCCAGGCAAACCCATCCGTCACCATCCAGAATCTTGAATCCGCTTTTGCAGGTGAATCCATGGCCCATATCAAATACCGCTATTTCGCCAAACTGGCGCGTGAAGCGGGTGCGATAGAAATTGCAGAAGCATTTGAAGCAACCGCTGATCAAGAAGTCATGCATGCCTTTGGTCATCTGGATTTGCTGTATCCCAAAAGCCAGCTGACGCCGCAACGTGCTTTGGAAATTGCCATTGAAGGTGAGACTTATGAATACACAGAAATGTACCCAAAATTCCGTCATCTCGCTGTGGAAGAAGGCAATCAGGCTGCCGTCGCTGAATACGATGAGCAAATCGCAGAATCTAAGGAACACGCTGAAAACTTTAAGCGGACTTTAGAAATCGCTGCCAAGCGTTTTGCTGCACTGGCCAAGGTAGAAGAGCGCCACGCCAATCACTACCGCGCTGTGCTCGAAGCCAATCAGGCCTGAGCCCCAAAAACACTCCATCAAACACAGAGGACATTATGAAAACTTACCAATGCATCGTATGCGGCTTTATCTATGAAGAATCCAAAGGTTTGCCAGAAGAAGGCATCGCCGCCGGCACACGCTGGGATGACATTCCAGCCGACTGGGAATGCCCTGATTGTGGCGTTGCCAAAGCTGATTTTGACATGATAGAAATCTGAGGTAGTCATGAAACCCATCGCCATCATCGGTTCCGGCCTGGCTGGTTATACAGTCGCCAGAGAATTTCGCAAGCTCGATAAAACTACGCCCTTGCTGATCATCACTGGCGATGATGGCGGCTTTTATTCCAAGCCCATGCTGTCGAATGCTTTTGCCATGGGCAAGCAACCACAGCAATTGCAAAGCAAAACGGTAGATCAGATGGCAGCCGAGCTGACTGCCACTATTTTGACCAAAACCGTGGTGAGCGGCATTAATACAAAGGCGCAGACCATACAAACCAAAGTGGGTGATTTTGATTATGCCCAACTGGTGCTGGCGCTTGGTGCGCAAGCCATACGCCTGCCTATCGCTGGCAATGCGGCTGACCAGGTTTTGTCGGTCAATAACCTGGCTGACTATGCCGTGTTTCGCGACAAGCTGGCGCAAGCTGGTGACAAGGCCAGGGTCACCATACTGGGTGCGGGTTTGATAGGCTGTGAATTCAGCGATGACCTGGCCAGCGCGGGGCATGAAGTTACCTTGATAGACCCAAACGCACTGCCGCTCGCTGCACTGGCACCGACCGCTATTTCACAAGGCTTGCATGCCGCACTGAATGCAAAAGGTGTACAACTCAAACTGGGCACCACTGCCAGCCAGATTGACACGTTGGATAATGCCTTAAAAATAACCTTGTCAAATGGAGAGAGTTTTAACACTGATGTCGTCTTGTCTGCAGTCGGCTTGCGTGCCGATATACGTCTGGCGCAAGCAGCACAATTGCAGACAGATCGTGGCATTATCATCAATGAGTATGGCCAGACCAGTGTGCCAGAAATATTCGCACTTGGAGATTGTGCGCAGTACAAGCAAGCAGATGGCAGCCAAAGCCTGATGCCGTATGTGGCCCCCATCATGACTGCAGCGCGGGCAATTGCACAAAGCCTGAGCGGTCAAATGACCAGCATAGACATGAAGCCTGCCGCAGTGCTGGTCAAGACGCCCTGCTACCCGGTTGCACTGATCCCACCTGCGTTTGCGGTCAGCAAATCAGGCGCGTGGGAATCAGATCATGCGGATGGCATTACCACCAGCCGCTACTTTGATGAGAACAAAAAATTGCACGGCTTTGCAGTCGCCCCACAAGATGCCAAATCGAGAAATGCATTGATTGCAGAATTAACAGAAGCACAAGCAACGCGGTTGAACTAATGTAGCAAGGCGCATAGTATCCAAGGCGCCTGGGGATTATCTTGAATCCTGGGTCAGCTTAGGTACAATGCGCGCATGCTTTCCGAATTTGATCTCATCAAGCGCTACTTTGCGCAGCACAGTATTCAAGACAGCCGCGTCGCCCTCGGCATAGGGGATGATTGCGCCCTGCTCAACCCTAGCCCCGGCATGCAGATGGCCATTTCCAGCGACATGCTGGTGTCTGGCCGCCACTTTTTCCCGGATGCTGCCCCATACAAGCTGGGGCATAAATGCCTGGCAGTGAATTTGTCTGACCTGGCTGCCATGGGCGCTGCGCCGCTGGGCTTTACCCTGGCACTGTCACTGCCTGAAGCAAACCAGGATTGGCTGGCAGAATTTTCTCGCGGCTTGCTGACGCTGGCTGATGAACATCATTGCCACCTGATAGGTGGTGACACCACCAAGGGACCACTCAATATCTGCATCACGATTTTTGGTGAGCTGCCACCCGGCACCGCCCTGCGCCGCGATGCCGCCAAGGTTGGCGATGACATCTGGGTATCTGGCACACTGGGCGATGCCCGCCTGGCTTTGGCAGGCTACTGGAATGAAGTCACTCTCAGTGAGTCTGATCATCAATTGGCGGCAACACGCATGCACCAACCCAGCCCACGTATTGCACTGGGCATGGCCTTGCGTGGCATAGCGCATGCAGCGCTGGATATTTCTGATGGTCTGGCGGGTGATCTTGGCCACATACTGGAAAAATCAGCGGTAGGCGCCAGCCTGTTTATTGATCAATTGCCTGCTGGCCCGGTCTTGCAAACGCAGCCTCAGGAATTGCGCAGGCAATTTACCCTGAATGGTGGTGATGATTATGAGCTATGTTTTACGGCTCCCGGCAGTAACAGACAACAAGTCATTGCCGCAGCAGCAAAATCGCACACTGCTGTCACACGCATAGGCCAGATAGAAGCAAATGTTGGCTTGCGCCTGGTCGATGAAGATGGCAAGCCAGTGCAGCTGCAATATAAATCCTTCGATCACTTCGTAAATCCATGAACACTTTAGAACACGGCCAGACAGCCATCGTCACCCACCCTGGCTGGCGCTTCATGCTGCGTCACCCTGCCCATATTCTGGCTCAGGGTTTTGGCAGCGGCTTGTCACCCGTCATGCCTGGCACATCGGGCACCCTGTTTGCCTGGCTGAGTTTTTATGTTCTAACCAGCCGCTGGCCTGAGGTATTCACAACGCTTAACTGGCTCGCCATCATTGTCATTGGCTTTGCTGTTGGAGTCTGGGCTTGTCATGTCACAGGTAAGAACATGGGAGTCGCTGATCATGGCAGCATGGTATGGGATGAGATCATTGCCTTCTGGTTGGTGTTGCTATTCATCGTACCTGCAGATTGGCAAACCCAGTTGTGGGCGTTTATCGGCTTCCGCTTTTTTGACATGGTCAAGCCACCACCGATAGGTTATTTTGACCGCCGCTTCAAAGGGGGCTTTGGTGTCATGTGGGATGATATTGTGGCGGCTTTCTTTTGTCTGCTGAGTTTTGCACTATGGCGTAACTTCTAAAAATAATGGCTGCAAATTGCAGCCATTATTTTTTACTGTTCCATATTGAAGAATACTTACTCGTCCTTAACCCCATCTATCCCCAGTTCCTGAATCTTGCGGGTGATGGTATTTCTGCCTATGCCCAGACGTATCGCAGCATCATTCTTGCGACCATGGGTATGGCGCAATGCGGCCTTGATGACAACAGATTCAAAGCAACGCCCCAGTTTGTCGATGACTTCAGACTGACCTTCTGCCAGCATCGCTGTTGCTTCTGCTTCCAGCAAAGAAACCCAGCTTTCACCACTGCGGTACACTGGTTTTTCTGGATAGGCGCTGCCATTGATTTGTGAAGCTTGCGCCTGCAGATGTTCACCTCCCCTGCCATGCATTTCATTAACACTGCCGCCAACGGGAACCTGAACTGGACTCGCCGCGCCCATGGCAATTGGCACCAGATCTTGCGGTAAATCAGGCACTTCCACCGTCTGGCCAGGCGCCATGACGGTGATCCAGTTGCATAGGTTTTCCAACTGGCGCACATTGCCCGGAAAATCCAGGCTGGACAAAAATTGCAAAGCCGGTTCCGACATGCGTTTGACATCCACACCCAATTGCTTGGCGCTCTGGTTCAAGAAGTATTTTGTCAGCAAAGGGATATCTTCACGACGCTCGCGCAAGCTCGGCAGGCGCAGGCGAATCACGTTCAGACGGTGATACAAGTCTTCACGGAACAAACCATCTTTAACGCGGGTTTCGAGATTTTGGTGGGTCGCGGCGATCACGCGCACATTCGCCTTCATGGGCTGGTGTCCACCAACCCGATAGAAATGACCGTCCGACAAAACCCGCAACAAGCGTGTTTGCAGATCAAAAGGCATGTCACCAATTTCATCAAGGAACAGCGTGCCACCCTCGGCCTGCTCAAAGCGACCACGACGTGTGGTTTGCGCGCCAGTAAAGGCGCCGCGCTCGTGACCAAATAATTCAGACTCCAGCAAATCCTTGGGGATCGCTGCAGTATTCAAAGCAATGAAAGGTTGAGAAGAACGCGGGCTATGCTTGTGCAATGCACGTGCCACCAATTCTTTACCGCTGCCCGATTCGCCAGTAATGAGCACCGTCACATTCGATTGTGACAACCGGCCTATGGCGCGAAACACATCTTGCATGGCAGGTGCCTGACCAAGTATCTCAGGCGTTTCAGACATGCTTTGCTCTACGCTGGATTCGCGCAGGCTCTCATCCATGGCGCGGCGTATCAGCTCTACGGCCTTGTCCAGGTCAAACGGCTTGGCAAGGTATTCAAACGCACCGCCCTGAAAAGCCGCAACTGCTGATTCCAGATCAGAAAACGCCGTCATGATAATTACAGGCAAGCCAGGATATTTGGCTTTGACGGTTTGCAAGAGTTCAAGGCCGGATGCGCCGTGCATGCGTATGTCAGACACCAGCACTTGTGGCGTATCGCTTTGCAAGGCATTCATTGCATCTCTTGCATTGGTGAAGCTGCGGGTTGCCAGATTTTCTCTCGCCAGTGCTTTTTCCAGCACCCAGCGAATTGAATCGTCGTCGTCCACTATCCAGATTGGTTTCATATTGTCGTTTTGCAGTCTGTGTTAAGCATATCGATAGAAGGAGCACTTTTGGTGCCGCCGCTTTGCCACACCCTTATTTAAGGTAGTGGTATCAGTATCCGGAAATCCGTACATCCTGGCCGGCTCTCACATTCGATGACACCCAAATGTTGTTCAACGAAAGTTTGTGCCAGCGTCAATCCCAAACCGCTACCGCCTTCCTTGCCTGACACCAGGGGATAGAAAATACGGTTGCGAATCTCGGGTGGGATGCCCGGACCGTTATCGATGATATGCAAGTCTAATGCCAGCCTGTAACGAACCTTGGCCAAAGTGATCTGGCGCACCACGCGCGACTTGAAAGTCAGCACCGCATCACCCTGCCTGATACGCTCACTCAATGCCTGCGCGGCATTATGGGCAATGTTTAACACTGTCTGGATAAGCTGTTCTTTGTCACCACGAAATTCAGGTATCGATAAATCATAGTCACGACTGATCGTCAGCCCTTGCGGGAACTCAGCAACGATCAGGCTGCGCACACGTTCACACACTTCATGGATATTCACGTCGCCAACGATATGTGGCAAACGATGCGGTGCCAGCAAGCGATCTACCAGGGTCTGCAACCTGTCGGCCTCCTTGATGATGACCTGGGTATATTCACGCAATTCGCGCAGGTGGCGCTCGGGCAATTCCAGCTCCAGCAATTGCGCTGCACCACGTATGCCACCTAGTGGGTTCTTGATCTCATGCGCCAGATTGCGTATCAACTCCTTGTTCGCTTTGCTCTGGTCGAGCATGCGCTCTTCCCTGTCAAGCTTGAGTTGCTGTACGTTTTCACGCAGCTCTATCAGCACTGGCGTATCAGGATTATCGAGTGCAGTGACGATGCTGTGCACATGCAAGGGGTCACGCCCTGCCCGCTCCAAAGTCAGGTCCTGGCGCTTGTCAGCAAACTGGTGAGCTACTGCCTGATGAAAGACCGCAGTCAATTCCTGCCCATTAAGGAACAGGTCTGTCAGCTTTAAATGTGTCAGTGACTTGAAAGAAGAATCAAGCAAGTTTTCAGCAGCAGCATTGGCAAATAAAATGCTGCCTTCAGCATCCAGCACAATGACCGCGGATGTCAGCAGGTCAAGTCCGGCAAATGAGGTAAGTGGAGTTTTCAAAACTTGTCCATAAAAAAAGGCCGCACAGAGCGACCTTTACGCAAGCATCATGCCCGGAAGCACTTTTGCCGTTCACACTGGCAACTTATTTTGCATTGGCAATTTCACGTTTTAGTGCTTCTATGTTTTTTTCGGTGCGACTGATGTCTTCTTTCATCAAATTGGTGCGTTCCTGATATTTGGCGAAATTTCTTTCATCACCACGACGCTCAGGCTCACCATTATTGTATTCTTTCTTGATATTCGCCAGTTTTTGCTCTTCTGTCTTCAATTCGTCCTGCAAAATCTGTTTGCGGTCAGAATCCCTGGCTTTTTGCGTACTGTCATCTACCTTGGGGAAATCACTGGGGCTGCTGGCAGGCTTGCCTTGCGGTTTCTTGGCAGGGGCCGGCAATACAGGCGCTGGCAGAACAGTCAGGCCTTGCAAATCCACTTTCTTGCAGCCTTTGACAGCACCTGTGTTCTTGTATTCTTTTTTGCCATTATCATCGACGCATAGATATACCTCGGCCTGTGCATGGGCATACGCCTGCACGCCAATAAAAAGAAGTAATCCTGACAAGAGTCGGTTCATAGGAAGGCAATATTCATGGATAGACTGTAAGTGTATGTCATGCAGCCGTGCAACACAATTACGAACAAATTAGCATTTGTAACAAAAAAAGCGGGGTTACCCCCGCTTTTTTGCGTTTTTACCCTGATTGCAGAGGGTAATTACAGAGAATAGTACATGTCAAATTCAACAGGGTGAGTTGTCATGCGGAAGCGTTGTACTTCTTGCATTTTCAAATCAATGTAAGCATCAATCATGCTGTCGCTGAATACGCCACCGCGTGTCAGGAACTCGCGGTCTTTGTTCAATGCATCCAGTGCTTCTTCCAAAGATGCGCACACTGTTGGGATCAATGCATCTTCTTCTGGTGGCAAATGGTACAGATCTTTGCTGGCTGCTTCGCCAGGATGGATCTTGTTCTGTACGCCGTCCAGACCTGCCATCATCAGTGCAGAGAAGCACAGGTATGGGTTCGCCAGTGGATCAGGGAAACGTGTTTCGATACGGCGGCCCTTAGGATTGGCAACGTAAGGAATACGGATGGAAGCAGAACGGTTACGGGCAGAGTAAGCCAGTTTCACCGGAGCTTCATAACCTGGAACCAGACGCTTGTAAGAGTTGGTACCTGGGTTAGTGATCGCATTCAGTGCTTTAGCGTGCTTGATGATACCGCCGATGTAGTACAGGGCGAAATCAGACAAACCAGCATAGCCGTCACCAGCAAACAGATTTTTGCCATCTTTCCAGATGGATTGATGCACGTGCATGCCAGAGCCGTTGTCGCCAACGATAGGTTTAGGCATGAAAGTCGCTGTCTTGCCATAAGTATGGGCAACATTCCAGACTACGTATTTCAGGTTTTGTGTCCAGTCAGCGCGTTCTACCAGAGTAGAGAACTTGGTACCGATCTCATTTTGACCAGCGCCAGCCACTTCATGGTGATGCACTTCAACCGGGATACCCAGGGATTCCAGAATCAGACACATTTCAGAACGCATGTCCTGGAAGCTATCGACTGGAGGAACCGGGAAGTAACCGCCCTTCACCGTTGGACGGTGGCCAGTATTGCCGCCTTCCAGTTTTTCACCTGTCGTCCAGGAAGCTTCGTCAGAATCAATCTTGACGAAACAGCCAGACATATCTACTTTCCAGCGTACGCTGTCAAAAATGAAGAATTCTGGTTCTGGGCCAAAGTAAGCTGTATCACCAATGCCTGAGGATTTCAGATACGCTTCAGCACGTTTCGCGATGGAACGTGGGTCACGGTCATAACCTTTGCCATCAGATGGCTCGATCACGTCACACTGCATGAACAATGTGGTTTCTTCGAAGAATGGATCAATGTTGGCAGTAGATGGATCAGGCATCAACAACATGTCGGATGCTTCAATGCCTTTCCAGCCAGCGATGGACGAGCCGTCGAATGCGTGGCCAGATTCGAATTTATCGATGTCGAACTGGGAAATTGGAACAGTTACGTGCTGTTCTTTGCCTCGGGTATCAGCAAAGCGAAAATCAACGAATTTGACTTCGTTATCTTTCGCCATTTTCAAGACTTCTGCGGCTGTCATTGCCATGTGAAACTCCTCTGAGAGCTAAAAATAAATTCGGAAATTGCCGAGCCCTGCGCCTGCCAGTTATGTGCAATTTTGACCAACAGACAAACCTTGCCTTATTGCTCTTACAACAGCATTTTCGCCTGGCGGCTAAACTCAGTGGGGATAATAGCAGAAACCGTGCCATCATCCAGATCAGACATATATAAAATCGAAATTTGTTAAATGCTTGTTTTTGTGGCGTTTTCCTGACCAAAAGGGAAACTGCTTAACAAACAGACAAAATACAATTCACACCAAAACAATGCACGCAAAATTAAATGTTCGTTTTTGGTGCGTTATTGATTTAAAACTGCTATTGCGCATTTTTTTGGTGCAATTTTTCAGCTGATCAAAATCGTATTGGATGAAACGCTGCCACCCCATGAGCAATGTTTCATAAAAAGCAAATATGCTTGATCAAAATCAACTTTCCTTTGTATAGGCTCGTGTCGCATTCGCGCTCATTTAGACTGTCACCATCTTTGCCAGTCTGGCCGCATGTCAATTACAAAGATCCAGCACAGAACTGCCGCCCCGCTGGCAATGTTTTTCAGCCGGTATTGATTTTTCAGCCTATATATTATGTTGCCCCACCCCTGCCCGCGAAAGCCGTTTTTGCTTGCCGCCCTGACCTTGATCCTGTCCATGCTGGCAAGCACCTCTGTCACCTTGAAACTAATCAAACTGCTGCAAGAAGCAGGTGAACAAAAAAAACGACTCAAAAAAATCATCTGCAAACAGCGAGCAAAGCGCAAACATATAGAAGAAGACTTGCGCATCGCCGCGATTGCCTTTGAAGCCCAGGAAGGCATGGTCATCACCGACCAGCACCGTACTATTTTGCGTGTCAACAATGCGTTCACTCACATCACCGGCTATAGCCGCGAAGAAGCACTGGGCAAGCAAACCAGTCTGCTCAAATCCGGGTTGCATGGCAATAGCTATTATGAAGACATGGGCAGACAACTCGATGCCAACGCCTATTGGCAGGGTGAAATCTGGAACCGCAGAAAAAATGGCGAAGTCTATCCAGAATGGCTGACCATCACTGCCGTCAAAAACCAGAGCGGCCAGGTTATCAACTATGTAGCCACCATGCTCGACATCACCCAGAGAAAAGCAGCAGAAGCAAAACTGGAACACCTTGCCTATCACGACCCGCTGACAGGACTGGCCAACCGCAGACTATTAATAGACCGCCTGCAACACAGCCTGCTGGCAAAGAGCCGCAGTAATCTGTATGGCGCTGTATTGTTTCTTGATCTCGATAATTTCAAGACCATCAATGACAGCAGTGGTCACGGCAAAGGCGACATGCTCTTAAAGGTTGCCGCAAAACGCCTGGCCCACAGCATACGCAAAGGCGACACCCTGGCACGATACGGCGGCGATGAATTTGTATTACTGCTCGAAGAACTCAGCGACAACATCCGCGAAACCGCCATAGAAGCACAAATGATCGCCACCAAAATCCTGGCAGACCTGCTCGCCCCCTATGATTTAGAACACACTGAATATCACAGCAGTGCCAGCATAGGCATCACCCTGTTTGACAGACAAAGCACCTCAGCCGAAGAACTGCTCAAACAGGTAGAAGTCGCCATGTATGAGGCCAAGTCCAGTGGCGGCAATAGTTTCCGCTTCTTTGACAAAGACATGCTTGTCATCGTCAACACCCGCGCAGCACTGGAAGCCGACATGCGCCTGGGCCTGCAGCAAGAACAGTTCGTTCTGCATTACCAGCCGCAGGTCAGCAGCACAGGTCAGATCACCGGCGCAGAAGCCCTGGTGCGCTGGCAACATCCACAAAAGGGCTTGATACCGCCATCCGACTTTATCCCACTCGCAGAAGAATCAGGCCTCATCCTCAGCCTGGGCGCATGGATATTAAAAACCGCCTGCATCAAACTGGCCGATTGGAAAAAAACAGAAGATAAACAGCATATGAGCCTGGCAGTGAATGTCAGCGCCCGTCAGTTCAGGCAATATGATTTTGTTGCACAGGTGCTGGATAACATCGCCCGCTATGAGATTGAAGCCAGCAAACTCAAGCTCGAACTGACAGAAAGTCTGCTCATCGATAATATAGAAGAAACCATAGACAAGATGAACCAGCTCAAAGCCAGAGGCGTAGGTTTTTCACTAGATGACTTTGGCACCGGCTACTCATCCCTGTCTTACCTCAAACGCCTGCCGCTGGACCAGCTCAAGATAGACCAGTCCTTCGTACGCGACATCCTCAATAATAACAATGATGCCGTCATCACCAAAACCATCATCGCACTCGGCCAAAGCCTGGGCCTGGCTGTGATTGCCGAAGGTGTGGAAACCGCAGCCCAGCGCGATTTCCTGCTACAGCAGGGCTGTCTTTCCTATCAAGGTTATCTGTACGGCAAACCCAGTGCCGATTTAATATAAACTAGCAGGCACATTAGCACTACCTTTTTTGCAATCGCCATTTTCAATCAAGGAATTACCATGTCAACAGATCAAACCCTGCAAGCAGCACGCCAGCGCGGCCAGGAACAAGCCCTGCCCTACGCAGGTGCAGTCACGCCAAAAGAAGCGTTTGCGTTGCTGCAAAATGACAGCAAGATATTAATCGTCGATGTACGCACCAATGCAGAACGCGACTGGGTAGGTAGAGTCAACATCAGCGAAGCCCAACACCTGGCCGTGCAATGGAGCCTCTACCCAGGCGGCACACCCAACCCCGACTTTCTCGCACAACTGCAAGCCAGCGTGCCTGACAAAGCCAGCACCATCCTCTTCCTCTGCCGCTCCGGCGTACGCTCACGCCACGGCGCCAAACTAGCAACTGAAAACGGCTACACCAACTGCTACGACATCCTGCAAGGTTTTGAAGGCGACAAGGACGAACAAGGCCACAGAAAAACCGTAGGCGGCTGGTGCCAAAACAACCTGCCATGGCTGGGCGCCTGACTTAATCCATAGCAAGATTTACAAAAAACAAGAAAAAAGCTTCCATAATGAAGTTTGCTTTGCTAGAATAGCGGACTTCGCTGTTACGGCAAGTTTTAGCGAATGCAGGAGAGGTGGATGAGTGGTTTAAGTCACACGCCTGGAAAGCGTGCGTAGGTTTATCCCTACCGGGGGTTCGAATCCCCCCTTCTCCGCCAAGATAAATGAATAAGCCCTTGATTTTCAAGGGCTTTTTTATTTTTTAGCTATTTCAGTGTGCCATTTGGTGTACCAACGCCGCTTGGAAGCTATTGGAACGCATTGGCAATGTGTCCCTCTAAAAAGCTCAACGAAAGCAAACCTGTGCCGCCGCTGAATTCCGCGATGAATTACTAAACTTCCTGATGCAGGCTTGTGGCGATTCTTAAGCAACAGGCTCAAAGAGGTGTTGACTTGTTCGTTTGCTAGCTGAATTGACCCTGTCAGTTTGATCCACCTTCCACTTCCTGGCGAAGGCGGCCACCCGGTCATACGACCCCTCAAATCCCAGTTCTTTCAGATCCAGATGAAGCTGTTTTAAGCTGCGTCTCTGCTTGCGATTTTTACCCGCTTCGGTTTTAAGCCAGCTTGAAAGCTGCAATGCATATTTGTCGATGGCTCTGTTTGTTTGTCGCTCCGCATAGGCTGGCTCTGTGACTTCAGAGCGCAGATAGCGCCGGACAGTGTTGCGGGAGATGCCCAGTCGTCTGGCAATCTCCCGTAATGGAATCTGGTCACGAATGTGCCAGCGTCGAATAATACCTAGTAATGCCACGTCAATCACTCCTGTCCCCTACTCATCAAGATAAGTAGGATTGTGTGCTAAACGTGGGTCAATTTTAGATGCAATTTATCCAGCAAAGTGGGTCAATTTTCAGTGCAAATCAACAGGTTGGGGGCTTACGAACTGTCTGAGAAGGTATTGACAAGTTACTTGCGTCGAGTAGAAGCGCATATTGACACTCATGGTCGTGTTGCCACTGCCCACGGTTTCAGGTCGAGCTTTCAGGACTGGTGCAGTGAGAAAGGTCATTCCAGAGATTTAGCAGAACGCTCGTTGGCACACCAAGTAGAGAATAAGGTAGAGGCGGCTTATCATAGGACAGACTTGTTGGAGCAACGCCGTCCCTTAATGCAAACTTGGGCGGATTTTCTGAGTAGTGCAACTATTTTGGGTCGAGCGGATTGAGGATCCTTGTGTCGTTGTTAGATTCCGCAGTGGTCCGGCAAGACCAGATCTCACGCAACACCCGCTCATGCAAGTAGGCGCTTTGTTTTGTGGGTTCGTTGTTCTCATGTGTGTCTATTTCCGGTGCCTGATCAATTGGTATAGAGAAATACCGGCGACACTCATGGAACGAGACGATGTACAGACTTATTTGGCACCTTTCGATCAACAGATTTGCAGTAATTCTGTCAGGAGTAGTCAAATCGCTCTGCTTGCCCTCTACGCCACGTACAGCAATACCGCGCCAAAATGGCATATGCTCCCGCCAAGCACGAACAGGTGCCAAACCCCGTGTCCGTGACGCCATTTGTGATCTGTGGCATAAAACGCGATGCCGCCGGTGTAGAGCGCACCACCCACTGCCAGCCACCAGAAGCCGTCCATCGTGAGCGCATTGATGAGAGGTTTAGCTGCGATCACTCCAACCCAGCCCATCACCACGTAGATTAGCAATGACATTAGCCGTGCTCCTTTGGCATACAACAATTCTTGCAGAACTCCAGCAACGGCAAGCCCCCACACCACGCCGAACAGCGACCATCCCCACGTCCCCCTTAGGCTGACCAGTGTGAATGGCGTATAGGTACCAGCAATTAGCAAGTAGATTGCGCAATGGTCGAGCCGACGCAATACGTCTTTGGCAGGCCCTTGGGTGCTGTGATACAGGGCAGATGTAAAATAAAGGGCAACTAGCGTGACAGCGTAAATGCTGAAACTAACAATCTTCCAATAGTCTCCACTGCGAACTGCTATCGTGATCAGCGATACGCCACCCACTGCCGCCAGCGCAGCACCCACCATGTGGGTAATGCTGTTGAAGCGTTCTCCATAATACATGCGTATTCCCTTACAAATTTCTCACTATTGAAAGCTGCGGCCCCGACATTATATTTTTGCGTGGGCGCGTTGTGCACCTCCTGGCGAAAGCTGCCACCCGGTCATTTGCCCCATCAAATCCCGGTCCTTTCCGATCGAAGTGAAACTGTTGCAAGCTACGTTGTTGATTATCATTTTAATAAATTTTATTTTAAGTCTGCTTAAAAGTTACATTGCATATTTATCGATGGCACTTGTTGTCTGTCGCTCCGCATAGGCTGGTTCTATGATCTCAAAGCGCAGATACAAGCGGCGTAAAGCAAAAACAAGGACATTGTCCTTAAACATTTGTGTTTTGTTTGTTATCTTTACTTAAATCACACTTGGTCAACTACGATTCAACAATTTTTGTAATTCATCCATATCCAGTGGTTTGACTAGATGCGCATCAAATCCTGCAGCAAGCGATTTACGCATGTCCTCAGCATGTCCATAGCCAGTCACGGCAATTAATAGCGAGGTCGCAGTCTCTGGCAGTTCACGCAGGCTGTTCGCTAATGCCATGCCATCCATATCAGGCAATCCGATATCCAGCAGACTTACTTGCGGTTTTAGACGGCGCGCAATATCAAGAGCAGCACTAGCGTCATAAGCAACAACGACCTCATGACCAAATTCACGTAATACTGTACAGAGCATATCGGCCGCATCTTGATTGTCGTCTACTACCAATATCCGCTGGGTTGGAACCTTCGGTATTGGTTCTCTACAGGCTACCGATTCTTGCATCACCTCATCAGCAGGCAGGCAAGGTAACCTGAGAGTGAATGTACTGCCCTGCCCAAGGCCTTCACTACACAGATGAACGCTACCGCCGTGGGCATTGGCTATCAATTTCACAAGTGCCAAGCCCAAGCCCAGACCACCTTGAGTGCGGTCTGGTGTGCGTTTAGCTTGAGTAAACAAGTCAAAAATGTAGGGGGCCAGATCAGGCTCTATGCCCATACCATCGTCACTGACCTCCAGTACCACTGAATCTTTTTCAACTGCGAGAATCACTTCAATGCTTCCTCCAGTCAATGTGTACTTGACTGCGTTGTTGAGAAGATTGGCGATCACTTGAACCAGTCGATTCGGGTCGCCTTTCACCCACACAGGGCGAATAGGCAAGCAAAGGTTTAGCCGGTGTTGCTTTGCTTGCATAGCAGATTCAAGTTGCTCAACGGCTTCTGACGCTGCATTTCGCATATCAACCTGCTCACTCGCGAACGCTACCAGATTGCGTGTGAGCCTGGCCATGTCCAGCAAGTCGTCAATGAGATGTGACAGATGCCTGACTTGACGCGCAATAGTCTGGCTAGTCTTCAGCACTATCGTTGCGTCTTGTGGCCGCAGGCTAAGCAATTGCGCAGCGGCCCCGATCGGAGCCAGTGGATTGCGCAACTCATGCGCCAACATAGCCAAAAACTCATCTTTGTGCTGGTATGCTTCACAAATTTGGTATTGCCGCTGCCTCCCTCGTAGCGCGGAACGCACTGCGCTCATTAAGATTGGAACGCGTATAGGACGCTCCAACAAAGTCAGATTACCCAAAACATCATAAGCGTGCTGTACCCAATGAGGATTGCTACCCGGCTTAGTTAGAACGAGAATAGGAAAATCAGACCAGTCAGGCTGATGGGTAATAAATGTGAACAACGCGTCAAACCATTCAAGGTTCAATGCCTCTTCCACTGTTACTAGCGCTCCAGCACCCTCCTCCATTGCCTTTAGCAATGACGGCAGGCCCGAACAATGCTCGCAAAGCACATCAGCGCTATGTAGCGCATTGGCGACGAGCGTAGCGTCCTTACCGTAGGGTGCGTAAATCAGGACACGATTTTTGATATGCAACTCGCTCATAGTTGAACCTCTGCGCCCTTAATAACAGGCAAATGCGGTGTCCGACTTAAAAAATCTCTGGAGTTTGCAAGTATGGTATCGATAGGTATCACTTCGACGATAAATTGTAGTGTCATAGCAAGTATTCTGGACTCGGCCAATCCAAATCAGGCAATGCCAATGGACAACGAACTTTATGGTATCAATGCTTTTGTTGGCCATAACCATCTGCTAACATTGTCAGGAAATATTGCTGGCACACTACATTATTCGTTACAAAAAAACAATAGTGATCGCCATCAATATAGGCTTTCGAAGCCGTTTTATGCCATCAATAGTTATTCTGCCTTTATCTCTCATTTGTAAATAACTTAACTACAAAGCTAAATTGTCAGCGATAGACTAAATCAGGGATTAATAAGCAACCGTGCGTTGCCGCACAAAGAAGGAGATATTACCCATCAAGCTTGTCGGGATGATCACGTCACTGAGATTCAAAAGAGGCAAAAAGTATATGTTGCTCAGCACTTTCAATCTCGAATTATTATGCACTTAGCCGTTTGTCAGCCTATATTCTTGTATCATTTCTTTCACTCGGTTATGAGTTAAAGAACAGTTTTAAATATTAGGAAATTTTCAATTTCTTGCATCTTAGAATGCGCGATTTGTTTGACTCGCACTTCCCTCAAAACATCTTAGAGGAAGAGAGTTTAAACAGCTTACAAAGTACAAAAGCATTGTCTACTTGATATGTAGTAATATTAATCAAGCATTCTCGCATCCTTCTCAAGACGCACTTTCTCCTCACCACGTTCAAACTATGAATATCGCTAAATTCATTAATCAAAATATGGAGCTGATCCTTATTGAATGGGATGCATTCGCGGCGACCTTTGGTACTGTTGCGGATAAGATGTCTACTCAGGAACTACGGGATCACGCTAAACAAATACTACAGTTCGTGGCCGAAGATATTCAAACAGCAGAGACCCCGGAACAAAAGGAGGCGAAATCACAAGATCTCAGCTCACCTCCAGCCAATGATGAGAGTGCTTCATCAATTCATGGGAGATTGCGTTACGCGAGCGGATTTACTCTACGTCAATTAATTGCCGAGTACCGTGCATTGCGAGCAAGCGTACTTAAGCTATGGCAGCAAAGTTGTTCTAATGTTTGGGTAGAAAATGCGCAAGACATGATGCGGTTTAATGAAGCAATAGATCAATCACTTGCCGAGGCTGCTATAGCGTATTCGGACAAAGTGAATGAAACCCGGGATATTTTTTTGGCCATATTAGGTCATGACTTGCGTAGCCCCCTGGCAGTTACAGCATTGGCCGGCACATATCTATCCAGAGCGGGCGCATTTGACAATCAAATTCAGCAGATAGGATTTCGTGTCAAGCGTAGTGCTGCCACAATGAACGCGATGGTCAATGATCTATTGATATTGGCCCGCACTCAATTGGGTGATGGCATTCCAATCGAACGACTTGAATGTGATCTCAACGACATAGGCCGTTGGGCTATTGAAGACTCTACTGCAGTACATCCAAAATCTCTGTTCGAACTGAACACCAAAGGTGAGTTGAAAGGTGCTTTTGACCAGCAACGGCTTCAGCAAGTGTTAATAAATCTAATTAACAATGCCGCACAGTATGGTGCGCCGGATAGGCCGATCATCGTCGATATAGTGGGAGAAAAAGATCGCATACTTCTTCAGGTCTGCAATGAAGGGCCTCCAATTCCAGAAGAGCTATTACCAACATTATTCAGCTCATTGGTGCAATTGCCAGAGCAGGATGGCAACGACAGGCCGCGTAGCAGTCTAGGCTTAGGCTTGTTTATAGCAAAAGAAATCGTTGTAGCACACGGCGGCGATATTAATGTACGTTCTGATCAAGATGCGGGCACTGTATTTTCAGTTTATCTACCCCGAAAATAATATAAGATATTTTTAATCTACCTCAAAATTAGCAATCCTGCTTTCCTGAGCCGCAAAGCGTATTAAATACCAAGATCTATTGGGACTGCCTTTGTGTGACAACGCACAGACCTACTTCAAGCCATTGGAGTAGCGTGCAGGTCATGCAAAACATCAACGTCCAGGCGCTACCTGTCGCCGTGTCGCCGCAGGTTACACCTCTTTTTATTGCCAAAGGACTTGCCAAAACCTACCAGATGGGCGAGATAACGGTCACTGCCCTGGTTGATGTTGATCTAACTATCTACAAGGGCGAGTTCATAGTGTTGTTGGGACCGTCGGGCAGCGGCAAATCGACTTTATTGAATATTCTGGGCGGCCTAGATCGCCCTAGTAGCGGCAGTGCCCTTTTTGCTGAACAAGATTTAACCGCAGCCAACGAGAAAGAACTCACCACCTACCGGCGTGAGCATGTAGGCTTTGTGTTTCAGTTCTATAACCTCATCCCCAGTCTAACGGTGCGGGAAAACGTGGAGCTGGTGACCGACATTGCCATTAACCCCATGCCCGCGCTGGAAGCGTTGACGCTGGTGGGGCTGGCAGACAGGGTAGATCACTTTCCATCGCAATTATCTGGCGGTGAGCAGCAGCGGGTGGCGATTGCCCGCGCCATCGTAAAGCGGCCAGACGTGTTGCTATGCGACGAACCCACAGGAGCACTGGACTATGTAACCGGCAAGCTGGTGCTGGAGGTCATTGCCAACATCAACCGAGGCATCGGTACTACGACAATCGTCATCACTCATAACGCCGCCATTGCAGGCATGGCGGATCGGGTGCTGTTTTTGGGTGAGGGACGAATTCAGCGCATCGAAGTCAACACTAACAAGCTGCAACCGTCCCAACTGACCTGGTAATGCTCTGGCCCCTTGATTTAATAAAGGCCAGTAAGCGCAAAGATACGCAACACAGCCAGCTTAATTTGCATTAGCTTCCACATAAGGGTGCGGGTCACTACAGTCCGCTGAGTCCAGATAAGACCACCATGAAAACGCTGAACAAGAAGCTACTGCGCGGCATAACTTTAATGTGGAGTCAGGCCTTGACAATTGCGCTGGTGGTCGCTAGTGCCGTCGCTGGTTTCATCACCAGCTTCAGCGCTTACGACGCGCTATCGTGGTCGCGCGATTTGTATTACGCCGATTCACGTTTTGCAGATGTGTTTGCCACACTCAAGCGAGCACCACTGACTCTGGAGCGACAATTGCAGGAAATTGTTGGTGCCGCGCATGTTGAAACATCCCAAGCCCAAGTCGTCCCAGTGAATATCCCCAATGTAGTGGACCCAATTGTCGGTCTGTTGTTGGGGATGGACCCATTGCTGCCGCAGCGGCTCAATAAGGTCAATCTTCGCCTGGGGCGTATGATTGCTACACGCCATACAGGCGCAATGGAAGCACTGGTATCGGAAGGTTTTGCCGTGGCACGCAAACTCGCGCCAGGTGACCGGGTCAACGCGCTCATCAATGGCAAACGAGAAGAACTGCTAATCGTAGGCATTGCTCTCTCGCCTGAGTATATTTTTGCGGGTTTGGGGGGCTCGCCCGACCAGCGCGGTTTTGGCGTCTTTTGGGTGGATAAGCGTGCTCTGGCGTCAGCCTACAATATGGAAGGTGCGTTCAACCAGGTTGCCGTGCGGCTTAGCCCTGGTGCCAGCGAGGGGGCGGTGATAGATCAGCTAGACCGCCTGCTGAAGCGTTACGGCGGGAACACCGCTCATGGCCGCGATTTGCAGATGTCGCACGCCATGCTCAGCTCTGAAATTACTCAGCAGCGGGTGATGGGTACAGTCTTGCCGACGATCTTTTTGGGTGTTGCTGCCTTTTTGCTTAACGTGGTGCTAGGTCGGCAAATTGCCACTCAGCGCGGACAGATCGCTGCACTCAAGGCACTGGGCTACGACAACCTTGCAATTGGCTGGCATTACTTAAAGCTGGTGTTGATTATCGTGGCCTTAGGGCTGGCATTGGGTCTGGCTCTGGGCACAGTGATGGGCAGGTTTTTTGTCGGCATGTATGAGGAAAGCTTTCGCTTCCCTGACATGCATTTTCGTTTGCGCCCCGATCTTGTGCTGGTGGCCGTCGGCGTGGCATTAACCGCAGCAGTGTTGGCCACGGTCAACGCGATTTATGCGGTCGTCATCCTGGCACCAGCAGAAGCTATGCGCGCCCCGTCCCCAGGCATCTTCAAACCCATGCTCATCGAACGTTGGGGTTGGCAAAAATGGTTTTCGCCGGCGCTACGCATGGTCTTGCGTACGATGACGCGAAGACCACTGCGTACCAGCCTGACGGTGTTTGGTATTGCCATGTCGATGGCAATTGTGGTTACCGGCTCTTTTATGCGCGATTCGGTGGCGGTGTTGATGGAAACCCAGTTTCGGCAAGTGTTGCGCGGCGACGTGGTCGTGGCCCTGTTGGAAGCAACGCCTGCCAACGTATTATACGCAGCAGGCAAGTTGCCCCATGTCACTGCGGTGGAAGGGGCACGCAGCGTGTCGGTTCGGCTGGTACATGATAACCACAACTGGCACGGCATCATCATGGGCAAAGCGCCGCAACCTGAACTGCAACGCATCGTGAATCTGGAAAGGCAATTCTTCACTGCCCCACAGGACGGTCTGTTGCTGACCGATCGTCTCGCTACCAAGTTGCATCTTCACGTGGGCGATAGAGTACGAGTAGAGGTACAGGAAGGCGAACGCGCAGTGCTGGAATTGCCGGTAACTGGCAAGGTACAAGAAATGCTGGGCATGAATGCCTACATCGAGCGAGCCAGCCTGAACAATCTATTGCGCGAAGGTGATCTGGTAAACAGCTTCACCCTGGCGGTTGAACCCGGCTTTGAACCCGAGCTGCTACAACGTCTACAAGGATTATCCCGTGTTGGCGTGGTCATCAGCAAGTCAACCATGGCCAAGAACATAGAGGATGTGACCGTCGGCAACCTGCTGATGGTCAGTTCTGTGTTGACAGCCTTTGCTATCGTGATTGCCGTGGGGGTGGTGTATAACAACGCCCGCATCGCACTGGCCGAGCGCGCCTGGGAATTGGCCAGTCTGCGCGTTCTGGGCTTTACCCGCACCGAAGTGTCTGCCATTTTGCTGGGCGAGCTTGCAATTGAAATCACACTTGCCATGCCGCTGGGCATGTTGCTGGGATATCTGCTCGCGGCGGGCATCGTCAGCGGGATACAAACCGACGATTTTTACTTTCCATTTGTGATCACGCCCGCCACCTATGCCTTTGCTGCCATCTGCGTGGTACTGGCAGGCATAGTCAGCGCCTTTATCGTGCGCCAGCGTGTAGATGGGCTGGACATGGTCAGCGTGCTCAAGACGCGTGAATAAAATACACATCAGCCAACACCATATCCCTTTAACGATTTCGTCTCAACAATAACCTGGATTCAATATGACTGATAGCTCGCCCCCAACAAGCGCACAAGAGCCGAGCACGGTACCGCCGGCACCTCCCTCTCCGACACAAGTCGCACCTGCGGCTCTGCCAGTAACACCCGTTGCGCCGACGGCAGGCACGTCGCCTGTTCCGCCCGCCACTGCCCCACCTGCACATGCACCAGCAACTAAACCTAAGACCAAACTGAAACGCTATCTGATCATCGCGAGCGTGGGCCTCGTAGTCATCGCGCTGCTGGTGTGGGTATTCAAACCCAAGCCGCTGAGCGTGGAAGTAGCCAAGGTGACCCAAGGCCGGTTTGAACGCGCCATACAGGAATATGGCAAAACTCGTGTGCGCAACCGCTACATTGTCTCTACTCCACTGGCAGGCCGCGTGGGACGGGTACTACTAAATCAAGGCGACAGCGTCACACAAGGTGATACCGTGGCACTGTTGTGGCCAATGGCACCTGCCTTACTGGACGAGCGCGCCCGCGACGAGCAAAGTGCGCGCATTGCTAGTGTGGCAGCATCGCTGGCGCGCACCCAGGCCAACGTGGGGCATGCGAACGCGGCATTGGATCAGGCCCAGGCAGACTTGAGGCGCAGTGAAGCCTTGGCGAGACAAGGCTTTGTATCGCCCAATCAGAATGAAACCGGGCGGCTCAATCTGAACCTGCGCATCCACGAACTGGAAACTGCGCGACAGGAAGAAAATGCAGCAAGGCATGATCTGGAACAGTCTCGCGCTGCGCTAAAACAGTTTGCGCAAGCGCCGTTGGGTGGTTCGCAGCCCAGCTTTGCTATCAAGGCACCAGTCAGCGGCAAAGTGTTGAAGATCTTGCAGCAAAGCGAAACAAGTGTAGCGGCAGGCGCAGGCTTGCTGGAACTAGGTGACCCGACCAAGCTGGAAGTGGTGGTTGATCTCCTGACCGAAGACGCAACTCAAGTGCGCTCAGGTACTGCCGTACAATTACTGAACTGGGGCGGTGCAGAAGCGCTCAGTAGCAAGGTGCGCTGGGTTGAGCCAGCTGCATTTACTAAAGTGTCGGCGCTGGGCGTAGAAGAGCAGCGCGTCTACGTGGTCATCGACATAATAGCCCCGGCTGCGCAATGGCAGGCATTGGGCGACGCCTTCAAGGTCGACGTGCGGGTATTGGTGCAAGTGGTGGACCATGTCATCATGGTACCGGTGAGCGCCCTGTTCCCTATAGGCTCCCGCTCTGGCGTATTTGTCGTTGAAAAGAACCACGCTGTCCTTAAAGAAGTCAGCGTAGAAGCACGCAATGGCGTCAGTGCCTGGGTGAAAGAGGGGCTACCCGTAGGCACCCAAGTGATTGTGTACCCAGATAGCAAGCTCAAGGACAAAGCAGCAGTCAAGGTGCGGTGAGTATTAGATCGAACACAGAATTAACTCTTGGTTTTGGAGGGAATAGAAAGGAATCTGGAATCTTTGCCAGAACAGATGAAAATCCATTAAGACAATATATGGCATTGCTTTAGGATGTTCAAATTCTGCATGTACCAACAACACCACCTGATGATAAAACAAAAAGATTGCTACTGAAATACGTTTGCAAAAGAAGCCACGAAACATGAATCGACCTAAAAATACCTTGACTACAAAAATCACTCGAAGTATTTCAGGCTCAGATTCAATCGCACTAAGATCAAGTTGCACTTCGAACTTGAATCCACTATGGCAACAAAAGCCTACACTATCAGATTACTATTTTCACTTAATTGAATTGTGCACGAAGCTGTTGTAACTCACTTTGCAAGTCATCTATGCGCTGCATCAGGGTGAGTGCCAGTATCATGCCATGACTATCCAATTCAAAGTCGTCACGCAGCCTGCGGGCACTGCTCACTGTAACAATGGAATGCATAGGAAATATCTTTGCCATCGCATTGTCGTCAATCGGAGTAATTAGACCATTTTCAATCAACTCATTGACTTCCCCTTCTGATAAGCCTGATACGTCACACAGGTAAGTGATGGAGCAGGCATTTTGATCATTGAGCAAAGTCCATTCTGCAATTTGAACGTTCATTTAGCCTCCAAGTTGAAGTGGGCACGGGGCTGGAAGGTGGATAGTCCAGAAAGCTGTTGGTAGATATCTTGTTCGGCCTTGCTAATTTCTTTTGGAACCTGAATTTGCGCAACTGCATACAGATCGCCGATTTGTCCGTCTACTTTTGGTAACCCGCGTTTTGACAAGCGCAGACGCTGTCCCGAAGATGTGCCTGACTTTACCTTGAGTTCTACATTGCCGCCAGGAGTCGGAATCTGCATGCTCGCGCCAAGTGCTGCTTCCCAAGGAGACAGTGGCAAGTCAAAATACAGGTCACTGCCACTGACCCTGAACAAAGGATGCGGAGAAATTGTCAGAACCGCATAGAGATCACCCGATTGACCGCCATTGAGGCCAGGGCCACCTTTGCCAGCAAGCCGCATGCGCTGACCTTCTTGCGCTCCTTTTGGGATGGTGATCCGAAAAGTATGAGGCTTGCGATGAGGCAAGCCATGTTGGTCATATTCTGGCATTTCGACAGATACATTGACTGGTCCCCCGTGAAAGATTGTTTCGAGTGGCACGGAAACGGAAACCGAATAATCCTCACCTCGCACTGGTGAATGTGCTCTTTTTTGCCCGCCTGACCTGAATGCACTGAAGAAATCGGAAATATCAACATCATCAAAACTTGAAGCACCTGCTCCGTATTGCGCTTGCCATTCAGGAGGTGGCGTGAAATTTTCACCGTTTTTATGGCTGCCTATTTTGTCGTAGTCTGCGCGTTTATCTGTGTTCTTCAAAGTAGCATAAGCTTCAGCAATTTCTTTGAATTTCTCCTCGCCTTTTGGGTCTTTTGATATATCGGGATGATACAGGTGAGCCAACTTGCGATAGGCTTTCTTGACATCATCTAATGTCGCCGTCCTGTCTACACCCAGAACTTCGTAATAATCTTTATATTTCATGGGAATCCAGTCTTTAATTTATCCAGCGCCAATTAATTACCTCGGGCAAATCTTCTCCATGTTCACATATAAAGCGTTTATGACGCTCCATCGTTGTCCAGTATCGTGCCTGTGCAATTGGTATCTGATCGCTAAAGCGTGGTATATGCATAATCGCGTCAAGTGCCAACTGGTAGCGATCAAGATTATTCAATACGACCATATCAAACGGTGTTGTGGTAGTGCCCTCTTCCCGATAACCACGAACATGAAAATTGCTATGATTATGTCGCCGGTAAGTCAGTTTATGTACCAATGCCGGGTAACCATGAAATGCAAATATGACTGGCTTGTCAGTCGAAAATAAGTTATCAAATTCGTTATCATCCAGACCATGGGGATGTTCAGACTGAGGCTGCAACACCATCAGATCAACGACATTGACTACACGGATACGAATTCCCGGTACATAGCTGCGCAATAAGCTAACTGCTGCAATGGTTTCTAGTGTAGGTACATCGCCTGCGCAAGCCATAACTACATCTGGGCTTCCGATATCATTGCTCGCCCACTGCCAAATACCCGCACCAACAGTACAATGTCGAATTGCTGCTGCCATATCCAGCCATTGCCATTCTGGCTGTTTACCAGCAACAATGACATTCACATAGTTGCGGCTGCGCAGGCAATGGTCGGTGACTGATAATAGACAATTGGCATCAGGAGGAAGATAAATACGAACCACCTCAGATTTTTTGTTGGCGACATGATCAATGAACCCTGGGTCCTGGTGTGAGAAGCCATTGTGATCCTGGCGCCAGACATGCGAAGTCAGCAAATAATTGAGTGACGCAATCGGTGCGCGCCACGGGATGTCATTGCAGACTTTAAGCCATTTTGCATGTTGATTCATCATTGAATCAACAATATGTATGAACGCTTCATAGCAAGAAAATAGGCCATGCCGCCCAGTGAGCAAGTAACCCTCCAGCCAGCCCTGACAAAGATGTTCGCTTAACACTTCCATGACCCGACCATTGACACTAAGGTGAAGGTCAATGTCCTTGATGTCTGCCATCCAGGCTTTGCCGGTCACCTTAAAGACGGCATCAAGGCGGTTCGACGCGGTCTCATCAGGACCAAAGAGGCGAAAATTCTTTGCATCAAGACTATTGAGCATCACCTGCCGCAAGAAATCTCCAAGTACGCGCGTTGCCTCAGCTTTAACCAAGCCGGGCATAGGAACAGCAACCGCATAATCATGCATGTGAGGCATTTGCAAAGCTTGTAACATGCGCCCACCATTGGCATGCGGATTAGCCCCCATACGTCGATGTCCGGTCGGAGCCAGGTCCGCCAACTCTTCCAATAATCTGCCATTTTCATCAAAAAGCTTATTGGCCTGATAGCTTTGCAGCCACGCTTCAAGTTGAGCCAGATGTTGTGGATTTTTGAAGTCAGCAATCGGCACCTGGTGTGCCCGCCACGTATTCTCGACCGCCAATTGATCAACGAATTTGGGTCCTGTCCAGCCTTTGGGACTACAAAATACGATCATCGGCCAACGGGGACGTTGCAATTCATCTTTCGCAATGGCATTGCGTGCAAGATGTTGAATGTCTCTGATTTTCTGCAACACAGCGTCAAGTGTCGCTGCCAAGGCTTGATGCATCAACGCTGGATCATCACCCTCGACAAAGTAAGGTTCATGACCATAGCCTCGCAGCAATTCACACAACTCTTCACGACTAATGCGCGCAAGAACTGTAGGATTAGCAATTTTATATCCATTCAAATGAAGAATGGGGAGCACCGCGCCATCCAGTGCGGGGTTGAGAAATTTATTCGAATGCCAGCTCGCCGCCAAAGCACCAGTTTCGGCTTCACCATCACCAATGACACATGCAACGATCAGGTCGGGATTATCAAATGCTGCGCCATAAGCGTGTACCAGGGAGTAGCCTAATTCACCGCCTTCATGAATAGAGCCTGGGATGTCTGGCGAGACATGACTAGGAATGCCGTTTGGCCACGAAAATTGACGGAACAATCGCAACATGCCGTTTTGATTCCGTTCTATGGCAGGATAGTGTTCTGTGTACGAACCTTCAAGATAGGTATGCGCAACGATACCTGGCCCACCGTGGCCGGGACCAATCACATAGATCATATTGAGGTCGTTCTCTTTGATCAGCCTGTTTAAATGTACATAGATAAAATTCAAACCGGGAGTTGTACCCCAATGCCCTAAAAGGCGAGGTTTAATGTGCTCCAGTTTCAATGGTTCTTTGAGAAGAGGATTCGCCTGAAGATAGATTTGCCCCACGGTGAGATAGTTTGCCGCACGCCAGTAGCCATGCATTTTTTCTAGCAGCTCGGCAGAAAGAGGATGCGAAGTATAGGGATTAAATGTGTCCATGATCTACCCTTCTTCCAATGATAAAATTGCATTATCAACAACGTTCTGAGCTTCATGAAGAACTTGCTGAAGATGCGCTTCACCAATAAAACTCTCTGCGTATATTTTGTAAGTGTCTTCTGTGCCAGAGGGGCGTGCAGCAAACCAGGCATTGGCAGTCACGACCTTGATCCCACCGATCGCATTGTTATTGCCAGGAGCACGAGTAAGTATCTGTTCTATCTTGTCACCACCAAGATCGCCTACGCTGATCTGTTTTTCAGATAAAGCCGCGAGTTTTCGTTTTTGCTGCCTTGTTGCCGGGGCATCTACGCGTTCAAAAAAGGGTTCGCCTAATTCGTTTGCCAGTTTGCGGTACAAAACACCAGGGTCGTAGCCTGTTTTTGCTGTCATTTCTGCTGCCAGCAGGGCGGTGGAAATACCATCTTTTTCTGTCGTCCACACCGAACCATCTATGCGCAGAAAACTCGCCCCTGCGCTTTCTTCTCCACAAAAACCCAGAGCACCACTCTGCAAGCCATCAACGAACCATTTAAAACCTACTGGCACTTCGTACAGGCCTCGTTCCAGTTTTTTTGCCAGCCTGTCTATCAATTGTGTGCTGACGACGGTTTTGCCAATTCCAGCAGAACCAGCCCACTGTGGCCTGTGTGTAAAGAGGTAATCAATGGCAACTGCGAGATAATGGTTGGGTGGCAGCAAGCCCGCCGACCTGCTGACAATACCGTGCCTGTCATGGTCGGTGTCGCAGGCGAAGGCAATATCAAACTTGTCTTGCATGCTGATCAGGCCCTGCATGGCATATTTTGAAGACGGGTCCATGCGGATCTGACCATCCCAGTCTAGCGGCATAAAAGCAAAGCTGGGATCAATCACGTTATTGACCACTGTCAGGTCTAACTGATAGCGGTCTGCGATGGCTGACCAATAATGGACACCGGCACCGCCAAGCGGGTCTACGCCGATGCGTATCTGTCCATCACGAATGGCATTCATATTGATGACACTGCCAATTTCATCGACATAAAAATCCATGAAGTTGTAACGATGCGTGGTCTTTGCCTGCATGGCTTTGCTGCTGGTGATGCGGCGTACACCGGCCAGATCATTCTCCAGATATTGATTTGCTGCGTTTTCTATCCATTCGGTAATTTGCTGATTGGCCGGACCACCGTTAGTTGGATTGTATTTAAACCCGCCGTCACGCGGTGGATTGTGGGACGGAGTAAGAACGATGCCGTCTGCCAGGCCTGTGAGATGATCGCGCCGCTTGTTGTAACTCAATATCGCAAGGGAGATGGCCGGGGTAGGTGTGTATTCATCATTGCTCGCCAGCATGACCTCGACGCGATTGGCCGCCAGTACTTCCATGGCGCTGGCGCATGCCGGTTCGGATAAGGCATGCGTATCCATACCCAGAAAAAGTGGGCCATTAATGTCATTTAAGCTACGAAAATCACAAATTGCCTGTGTAATTGCCAGCACGTGGGCTTCATTGAATGTACTGTCGTAAGCTGATCCACGATGCCCGGATGTACCAAACTTGACTCTTTGTTCCAGAACGGATGGATCCGGTTTTAAAGTGAAATAAGCTGTGACCAATTTTGAAACGTTGATCAGTGAAGACAATGGTGCCAGTTTGCCTGCCAGTGGATGAATAGATGTTGTCATGGTTTTTACCCGATAGATGAACGATGACGTAATGCCTGCGCCCTGGCTGCCGCAACGACATGGGAGACATCGAAACCAAAATGTGTTTCGACTACTTTGCCCGGGGCGGAAAGGCCAAACGACTGCATGGATATCATCGTGCCGTGCTGGCCGGTATAACGTTCCCAGCCAAATGCCGATGCTGCTTCAACCGATACCCGGGCCAGCACGCCTGGTGGCAATACGTGATCACGATAAGCTTCGCTCTGGCTTTCAAATAAATCCCAGGATGGCATGCTGACGACGCGGGCGCGAACGCCTTCTGCGCTCAATTGCTCGTAAGCGGCAATACAGAGTGCAACTTCGCTTCCCGTTCCCAGCAGCAGTACTTCTGGTCTTTCATCGACCGCATCGGCGAGTATATAAGCACCCTTTGCGACTCCACTGGCGCTGGCGTATTTTTGTCGGTCTATCGTAGGCAATGCCTGCCGCGACAAGACCAGGCTGGAAGGGCGATCACTGGTTTTCATGATCACCCGCCAGGCTTCCAGCACTTCATTCGCGTCCGCCGGGCGCAGTAAAACCATGCCGGGCATGGCACGAAATGACGCGAGCTGCTCTACAGGCTGGTGAGTAGGACCGTCTTCGCCCATGCTAATCGAGTCATGCGTCCAAAGATAAATGACCGGCATGCCCATCATTGCAGACAAGCGGATTGCCGCACGCGCATAGTCGGTAAATACGAAGAAACTGGCTGCAAAAGGCCGTAACCTGGAGAGTGCCATGCCGTTGGCGATAGCACACATGGCATGTTCACGTATGCCGAAATGAAAATTTCGTCCTGCATAACTGGCAGATTCATTCCCCAGTTCAGCACTGAAGTAGGCATTGTCAATGGTGACAATGGCTTCAAAATCACCTGCCGCGTCAAAATTCAAATTTGTCTTGGTGGATGGTGCCAGATCGGCTGCGCCGCCAAGCAGCCATGGCATGTGTGACGCGATGGCATTCAAGACTTTGCCCGAGGCTTCTCGTGTGGAGAGCCCTTTTTGGTCTGGTGAAAAGTCAGGTAAGGCGAGATCCCAGCCGTCTGGCAATTCACCGGCCTGCATGCAATCAATTTGTTTTGCTAGTTGGGGATGCTGCTGGCAATAGTCGGCAAACAAGCTGTTCCACGAGGTATGGGCGTCTTTGCCACGTTGACCAAATTGCGCACTGAAGTGTGCCTGCACGCCGTCAGGTACGGCAAATTGCGCATCCGGGTCCATGTGATAAGACTGTTTTGCCAGCCTCGCTTCGTCAATGCCAAGTGGTTCGCCATGTGCCTCCCGGCTGTCTTGCTTGTGGGGTGCACCATAGCCTATATGGCTTTGCACGACGATCAGCGTTGGCCTGTCCTGGGTGTCGACAAAACGCTGTAAGGCACTGGTCTGTTGATCCAGGTTATTCGCATCAGCTACGCTGATGACTTGCCAGCCATAGGCACGAAATCTTGCTACGACATCTTCTGTAAAGGTGATTGCAGTCGTACCTTCAATGCTGACGTGATTGCTGTCGTAAATCCAGCAAAGATTGGCCAATTCCAAATGGCCTGCCAGGGAGGCCGCTTCAGCACTGATACCTTCCATCATGTCGCCATCACCACACAAGGTGTAAACATTGTAGTCAAACAGGGCATAGCCAGGTCTGTTGTAGGTGGCGGCCAGCCAGCGTTGCGCAATTGCCATGCCAACACTGTTCGCCAAACCTTGACCAAGTGGCCCTGTGGTAGCTTCTACCCCCGCAGTCCAGCCGTGTTCCGGATGGCCTGTGCAGCGGCTGCCAGCCTGACGAAAGCTTTGCAGATCTGCCATGCTGACGGCGAGATTGTCAGAAAAATCATCGGCTTTCGACTTGACACCACATAAATAAAGCATGCTGTATAACAAAGCTGATGCATGACCGACAGACAACACAAAACGATCTCGATTGAGCCACCCAGGGTCATCGATATCAAATCGCAGATAACGTTGCCAAACACAATACGCAGTTGGCGCTGCACCCATCGGGGTGCCAGGGTGACCCGATTTCGCCTTTTCTACCATGTCAATGGAGAGCGTACGCAAGGTATTGATACAAAGCACATCGAGCGCGGCAAGCGAATCTTGCCTGTCTGTACCACTACTCTCTTTGAGAGTATGGTCGGCATTCATGAAAAGGAACTAATTGTTAGTGCGGCGGTGTTTGTCGAATTTGCAGCCAGGTCAATTTGTTTACACTTATCCTCGATGACGGACATCATTTCATTCCATGAAGCTGTGAATGCGAGAACACCTTGGTCTTGCAAACGGGATGCAAGCGCTTCGACATCAATACCCTCACGCCTGAATTCTTCCACCACCTCGTTTGCATAGCCTCCATCCTTTGGCAATACTGTAGCTACCTTGCCATGGTCTGCAAATGCCAAAAGTGTTTTCTCAGGAACGGTATTGATTGTATTTGCAGCCACTAAGGCTTCAACATACATCGTGTCCGATACATTTGTATCTTTAGTCCCGGTGCTGGCCCATAGCAACCGTTGGGGCATTGCACCATTAACCGCCAGGTTTTGCCAGCGTTCAGAGATTAACAGCTCGCAATAGGCTTGATAACATTGCATAGCAATGGCTATACCAAGGCGGTTATGAAATTCAGGAGATATTTCCTCTTTCACGGCAACATCCCAGCGACTCACGAACAAAGAGGCAACTGAATGGACGTGTAAATGTAAGCCCGCAAGCTGACGTCGTTCCATACCTCTTAAATAAGCATTTGCCGCTGCCAGGTACTGTTCACGCGAAAACAATAAAGTAACGTTGATCGGAATGCCATCGAAGGTGGCTTGCTCAATCGTCAGCATCCCCGCTGGGGTGGCTGGGATTTTGATGTACAGGTTAGGTAATGCCGCTTGATTGTGTAAGTGCGTAGCGGCTCTTAGCATATTGAGCGTGTCATGTGCTAAGAGCGGCGACACTTCGAGCGACACCCAGCCATCAACGCCATCACTTGCTTCAAATATAGGGCCAAGCAAATGCGCTGCCTGCGTCAAATCCTCTAGAGCTAACGTAAAAAAGAGTTCTTGGCCAGTCAATCCCTCTTTAGAGAGTTGGACAATGGCTGAGTCATAGCTAGTCCCTGATCCTATGGCATGTTGGAAAATGGTAGGATTTGAAGTCAAACCACTCACATTCAAATCGACGATGTAGCTTTGCAATGTGCCACTTTCGAGTAGATCACGATGAATATTATCCAGCCACACACTTTGACCCAGATCGCGCAATTGGCTGGTATGAGCATTCATATTGGTTCCATTTAATATTTCTAACTAGAGAATGGCCACGACTTAACAGCAATTGGACTGTCAAAGTTGACAAATGCGTTGTACTTATAGTCCATCAGGTCCCCCAGGCAATCAACACTGATGTCTGCAGGTGGATACATAGCCAATGTGTCTGCATCTAAAGCAAAATGACCTTGGCGGACGAATACGGTTGTAAGTCGGTTTTGCATAAGTTTCTTCATTGCGGTGAGCACCCGCAATTTATCGTCTATCATCACATAGTGCTGCCCTGGGTATTGATGAACGATGGCCGCAATCATTTTTTCTTTGTGAATATAAACCAGTACCCTTCCATCCACCGCGTCCCATAAACCAGAACGGAGAATCTTCCGTGGCTGATAAGCTATGTCTCCATCAGAAACGATAACAGTGCTTCCTATCGTTTCAAGCTGCGCGATCAACTCCAGAGCATGAGGGTACAAGCGGTCTGCAAATAAATAATCCATCAGGAAACTTGATATCCGCAGTAATGCTTGATTGTTTGCACTATGCTTATGGCCAAACTCATTTTCTATCGAAAAGGCTTGATCAGACCGGAAGCGTTGCAATGCACCAAAGTAGTCTGCATACCCTAATTCGACGCGCAGTTGCTCAACGATGTCCCAATAATGCGCGGCACTTTCAGAACCAAAATCTGTATAAAGAAGCTGGCCTAATTCATATAAAATTTGGTCGTTGTTGAGTAAAGTGTTGTCAGCGTCAATCAAAAATACCAGGTTCTTCCTGACAGGCATTTCTTCAAGCTCAAGATCTTTTTCAGGTGACATTATTGAGGGCTCTCTATGGGAGATGCATTATGTTTTTCCACATGCCCACCAAATTCATTGCGCATTGCGGATAACATCCTATTGGCAAAGTCCCCCCTTCCTCGAGAAGCGAAGCGCTCAAACAATGCAGCACTCATCACGCTAATGGGAACCGCCTCTTCAATCCCAGCAAGGATAGTCCAGCGGCCCTCGCCGGAGTCAGCCACATGCCCTGCGTAAGCTTGTAGATGAGGGTCTTGAAGCAAGGCCGATGCGGTCAAATCAAGCAGCCAGGAGCTAATAACACTACCACGACGCCATACCTCAGTAATTTGAGGTAAGTCCATATCGTACTGATAAAATTCTGGATTGCGTAGCGGAGTACTCTCAGCATCGATATCTACTTTAAACTCTAGCTTGCCTATATTGGCGCTATGAAGAATGTTTAATCCTTCAGCATAGGCGGCCATGATTGCATACTCAATACCGTTGTGTATCATCTTGACGAAATGACCTGCGCCATAACCACCACAGTGTAAAAATCCTTGTTCAGCATCATTAACTTCAAGCGCATTGAGCACACGTCCTGGTGTACGGGTAGCGAGTGCAACGCCAGGTGAAAGAGACAGAAATATTGGACGCATATAAGCAACGGTGTTGGCTTCGCCACCTATCATCAGACAATAGCCACGCTCCTGACCTGCTATGCCACCACTCGTTCCGACATCAAGGTAGTGTATCCCTTGCTCCTGCATTTCAGAACTACGTCGTATATCGTCGCGATAGTAAGAATTTCCGCCATCAATAACAATGTCGCCCCTTGCAAGCAAGGGCAATAAACTTGCCAATACACCGTCGACGATTGCTGCTGGCACCATTAGCCAAATGGCTCGGGGTGTTGACAACTGCAGCACCAAATTTTGCAAGGAAATGGCCACACTTGCACCATCCGCTTCAACTTCAGACATTGCCTGCTCTAAAGAGTCATGGACAACGCAGTCATGCCCACTTGCAAGCAGACGCCTAACCATGCCTGAGCCCATCCTGCCTAAACCTATCATGCCCATTTGCATAGTCGTTTACCTGCTTTAAGTGAGAGTACGGACAAGCTATAGATTAAGCCAAAATAAGCAAGCCATCTGTTCGATGGCACACAGACAGCACAGAATAAATTCAGCATGATACGTTTAAAATTCGAATAAGCACTTGAGTATGTACTTGTTCGGTAGCTTTATGAATGTACAGAAATTCACCGCAAATAATCTTGAAGTAAATCGATATACAAAGAAGTAAAAAAGAGGCATAAAAGACGCTCTTTCGCATTTTTTTGATAACTAGGTTTGACACTAAAATGAGTAAAAAATCGACTACTTCAAAATCAAAGAAGCATCTCCAAATTCAACCTAAAATCATCCCGCATGTGCAACCGAAGATGACAGATATTGAAGACGATGTGGATAAAGCTTTAGACGAAGCTTTGAAAGAAACATTTCCCGCCAGTGACCCTATTGCCGTGGATGCTGACATGCCTCTGCACGGATTTAACGAAGCAGACAAAAATAGCAAATAGTGGCGACAAGTTTAGTAAGTACCACTTCCCTGGACCGTGTTGCAAGCTCGACGGCAATTGCGACTCTCTCCTTTATTGATTCGCATCCTCTTTGCAAATCAGTCTTTACACCTACCCAGAAAGAAATTTCATGTCAACTAATCTTGTCCTTGTATGGATAGATCATGTCCAGGCTCACATAATTCATTTCAATGCGGATACTGCAGAGACTGACATTATCCATACTCACTCTACTCATCCTCATCTGCATACCAAGGCAGGAAATGTGGGAGCAGGCCGGGCACCTGAGGATACGCAATATTTTGATGATATCGCCGCCAAGCTAAAAGACTCGCTGGAAATTCTGATTGTTGGGCCTGGATTTGAAAAACTGGAACTGATGAAGTATCTCCTGAAACACCATGATGCAATTGCACAGAAGGTTGTAAGTGTAGAGACAGTAGGTCATCCAAGTGATGCGCAACTCTTGGCTTATGCACGAATTTATTTTCTCAAAGAAATTAAACCCGCAACAATTTAGGTCTTGAAGATGCAATCAATCATTAAATCCATCAATAGCATCGAATGTATTAGCGTCATATCACACTAAAACTGGGAGGTGAATTTGTTACCACAAGTGAAGCAGTCTGCGACAGTAAAAATACACGAAGTGAAATTGCGTCGCAAAATGAAGGCAGAGTCAGCTGTGAAAATAATAATAAGAAATTGCCTAAGACAAGTTCAAGAAAACAAGCTAGCAATGCAACTTCGCGACAATCCTGAGCACATTCGACAAATGCATATAAGTCTACGTCGTTTATCGTCCGCATTGGAGTTGTTTAACGAGATTGCACCGCTATCCACAACGCTGCAGACTGATCTGGACAACTTATCATTAAAATTGGGATTGGCCCGGGATTGGCGAGTACTGTCAGATTCGTCACTAATCGAAATCGAAGCAATCGCTCCGGCAGAATTAAAAATGTCCACCCTGGGAAAAACTGCATTAAATATCACCAACAAAGAGGAGAAGAATGCCTACGATGCGGTAAGTAAAAATGGTTTTTCACAAATGATGTCTGCCTTATCAAATTGGCTTGAGCAAGAAAAATCTGCTGAGCCTGACAATTCTCATAAGAACAAGAAATGGAATAAAAAAATCCCGCATGTAGCAAAGAAAATTTTAATGCGTCAACAACGGCATTTACTTAAGATTGGCAATCACCTTCTTAAGCAAGATAAGGATGCAAATCCTTCTGAAAATCACAAATTTCGGATAGCAGTGAAGCGATCCCGCTATTCATGCATATTCTTTCGGGATTTGTTTCCTAAAAAGGATATGGATAGATACTTAGCTTCATTAAGTGCCTTGCAGGACAATTTGGGCGTCAGTAATGATGCTGCAGTCGCTGAAATACTACTGCTTGATTTGATTCAAGATAAGCCAGATCATCTGGCAAGTTGTAACTTTTCGCGTGGGTATGTGCTTTCGCAATCCATACCTCAACAGCGCAAGTTACGTCCACTTTGGAAGTTATATAAACACATAAATCTACCGGACCTTAAGTGAACATCAAATTTTCTTCTTAAAGTGAGAATAGTGTGAGTAAAGGATTCAAGCTTAGTTATCGTGACTGGATAATCAGTCCATTCGCCATTCCCTTATCCGATGGACGATGGTCGGCTAGCTGTGAAATTGGATGCTTCGACGCACATGGCCTGGACACTTTTCAAAGCGCATTGCCAGTATGTGTGCGTGATAACAGGCACGATGCGATCAATGCTGCTTGTGAAGATGCAAAGCATCACATAGATGGAATTATCGCCGACCCACGTGGGTGATTAGGTTCACTGCATTAACAACAGAATCTCCAAAAAAGAGCTTATGTTGTTAATGCAGTTGAACACGTAAGTTAGGCTGCACAGCTTGAGTTCAATTTAAGCAGATTACTTCGCTTCTTTGACTTCTTCAAAATCGGCATCAACGGTGCCGTCCTGCTTTTCATGATGCATGTCTGAAGACGCTTGCTTGTCTTGTTGCGCCTGTTGCTCGTTAGATTGATTATTCATTTTAGGGCTCAACTCTTGAGCAATACTGGATAAGGCGAGCTGTTTGGCATCTATGTCCGACTTGTCATTGCCGAGCATGGCGGCTTCCAAGTCTTTGATCGCTGTATTAAATTTTTCCTTATCAAGCGTACTCAACTTTTCACCATGTTCACGCATCAATTTACTCACTGTGTGGACTAACGTGTCAGCCTGATTACGTGATTCCGCCAAATCTTTTAATTTCTTGTCTTCTTCAGCATTTAGTTCAGCATCCTTTACCATAGTCTGAATCTCTGTTTCAGTGAGGCCTGAGTTGGCCTTAATTGTTATCTTATTCTCTTTTCCGGTGGCCTTGTCCTTGGCACCGACATGCAGTATGCCGTTGGCATCAATGTCAAAACTGACTTCTATCTGGGGTGTACCGCGTGACGAGGGTGGAATTCCTTCCAAATTGAATTCCCCTAAAGTCTTGTTGCCAGCGGCAATTTCTCTCTCTCCCTGATACACCTTGATCGTTACCGCAGCTTGATTGTCATCAGCAGTCGAAAATACCTGACTGAACTTGGTTGGAATCGTCGTATTTTTAGGTATCATCTTGGTCATGACACCGCCCATTGTTTCTATACCCAGAGACAACGGTGTAACGTCCAGCAAGAGTAAATCTTTTTGGTCGCCGGATAACACTGCACCCTGAATCGCTGCACCGACAGCAACAGCTTCATCTGGATTAACATCCTTGCGAGCATCTTTCCCAAAGAATTCTTTCACTTTCTCCTGGACTTTTGGCATGCGCGTCATACCACCAACAAGAATAATGTCATCGATGTCAGTCACTTTGACGCCAGCATCCTGAATTGCAATACGGCATGGTTCTATTGTCGCGCTGATCAATTCTTCAACCAGAGCTTCTAGCTTTGCTCTCGTGATCTTCTGTGAGAGGTGGATAGGTGCGCCATTGGCCATAGCGATATATGGCTCGTTAATTTCAGTTTGCTGCGCAGACGATAACTCAATCTTTGCACGTTCTGCAGAAGCCTTGATACGCTGTAGCGCAATAGGGTCTTTTTTAAGATCAAGTCCATGTACCTTCTTAAATTCTTCGATGATGTAGTCAATAATGCGCTGATCGAAGTCTTCGCCCCCAAGAAATGTATCGCCATTAGTGGACAGAACTTCAAACTGACGTTCACCTGCCAACTCAGCGATTTCGATGATAGATACATCGAAAGTACCACCGCCCAAGTCATATACGGCAATCTTGCGATCGCCTTTTTCGTTCTTGTCCATACCAAATGCGAGAGCCGCAGCGGTAGGTTCGTTAATAATCCGCTTTACTTCCAGCCCAGCGATGCGTCCAGCATCCTTAGTAGCTTGTCGTTGAGCATCATTGAAATAGGCCGGTACAGTAATTACTGCTTCAGTTACCTCTGTGCCCAGATAATCTTCTGCTGTTTTTTTCATTTTGCGCAAGATTTCAGCAGAAATCTGCGGAGGAGCCAGCTTTTTGTCGCGCACGGCTATCCATGCGTCACCGTTATCTGCTTTAAGGATGTTAAAAGGCATAAGAGCAATATCTTTCTGCACTTCTTTTTCATCAAACTTTCGGCCTATCAATCTCTTGACTGCATACAAGGTATTTTTAGGGTTGGTCACTGCTTGCCGTTTGGCGGGTGCGCCCACCAGGATTTCTCCATCTGCCTGATAGGCGATGATAGATGGCGTCGTGCGCGCACCTTCAGAATTCTCAATGACTTTTGGCTTGCCATTTTCCATCACTGCAACACAAGAATTGGTGGTACCCAGATCAATGCCGATAATTTTAGTCATGATAATTCCTTTGTTGGATAGGCTTCAGGTTGCTGCTACGGCATCTGCTAAAACCGAATGCACATGTGCCAGGTCATCAGCATTGCCATGTACCATGAGAATGTACTTATCAACTTTTAATGCCATCTCATATTTAATTATCTGTTTGTCTGATACACCTATCTGACTGAGTGCAGCACCTATTGCAGACAATCCACCAACAACCATTGCCCCTTCAAGGGCTGCAACCAAAGCCGTGACCACGGGACCAGCCATAGCCAGCAACCCAAAGCCGGGCAGGAAGAAAACAGCAGGCGCCATTAGCAGCCCCCAAATCCCGCCCCAAAAAGCGCCATTTCCGCCCCAGGATCTAATACGATCGCCGGTTGTGTAGAAGCCGATCGGTTGTTCTTCACTGTGATAGCCCTTGCCAATTAAGGACAATTTTTTTACATCGAAGCCAGATTTACTGAGCGAACGAATGGCGTCTTCCGCTTCTAGGTGCGTGTTATAAATGTAGGCGGGTGAATTTTTAATGTCCATTATTTTTCCTAAAAGATTTGAAGAAATGCGAGAGCATTGAGAATTTAAACAGCACCTACAAAGACGAGTAAAGATGCTGGTATTGCTTGAGGATCAATAAGACAGCGTCATGTTATCGACTACTTTTTTTACACCAGGTGTACCCCATGCAGCATGCCTTGCAGATTCACGCTCAGCCCAGTTGCCTACTTTTCCGGACAAGGTCACATTAGCGTTATCCACTACGACGTTTATTTTTTTTGCGTCATCCATGGCGCTGCGTTTCAATGCGGCTTCAATTTCTGATTTGACGACACCAGGGGACACTTTACTTTTAATCTGGATATCGTCGCTCACGCCTCTGACACCCATTAAGTAACGAACGGCAACGACTGCTGCTACCTTTTGAAATTCCCAATCAACTTCTCCTGAGAGAGTGATCCAGCCATTTTCAACCATGATCTTGACTGATCCATACGGTAAAATCGACATCCAGCCCAACACGTTTTGTGCCGTAGCGGCAATGTCACGATCATGCCTGTGGCTAGTGCCAGGCAAATCAATTTCGATCTCAACAGCGAGCGCTTTAACACCAGTGACACGTTGTGTAGCGCGTTCGACTTCCAGTTTTTCTGAATAGCTATCGACATGCCCAGCGAGAGTCACGATGCCATCCTTTACCTCCACACCAATTCTTGCTGCATTAATAGACGGCTCCCATTGCAACTCAGCATTAACGTCTTCTTTCAGTTTTGCATCGGTTTTCATTTTTGTCTCTTTTCACAGTTGGGGAAAATTTAGCCTACAAGCATTTCGTTGCTTGGTCTGTTCGATGTCAAACATATAGCAGTCTTTTTTATATTTTTTACGCGTAATTCCAAAAGAAATCACTTATGGAACAAGCACTGCTGCACCTTCGAACCGACCGGCACGAAGGTCATCAAGCGCTGAATTTGCCTGGCTAAGGGGATAGCTGTTGGTGTGGGTAACGATTCCAATCTGAGGTGCTAGTCGGAAAAAATCGGCTCCATCTTGCCGCGTCAGGTTTGCGACCGACACAAGTTGCCGCTCTTCCCACAATAAGCGATAGGGCAAGCTGGGAATATCACTCATGTGAATCCCAGCGCATACAACACGCCCGCCCTTTCGAACCGCCTTTAACGCAATAGGCACTAGATCACCGTCGGGTGCAAAAATAATCGCTGCATCGAGGTGGTCTGTGGGCAATTCGTCAGACCCTCCCGCCCAGGTGACGCCAAGATGAAGCGCAAAAGCTTGGGTCGCAATATCACTGGGACGGGTGAAAGCATATACAGAGCGTCCCTGCCATTTCGCTACCTGTGCCACGATATGTGCAGATGCGCCGAATCCATACAGTCCCAGCTTTCTGCCGGGTCCAGCGATACCTAAGGAACGCCACCCAATAAGGCCAGCACAAAGCAAAGGCGCAAGGTCCACATCGCTACCCACTTCCCCTAGTCGTATGGCAAAGTGGGCATCAACAATCGTGTGCGTCGCAAAACCACCGTCGCGAGTGTATCCGGTGAATATCGGTCGATCACAGAGATTTTCATGGTTGTCGACGCAATATGGGCAAACACCGCAGGTATGGCCAAGCCAAGGGACGCCGATACGCTCGCCCAACGTGAATCCCTCAACCCCGAATCCTATTTTATCTATTCTCCCTACAATTTCATGTCCAGGGATTATCGGTACCTGCGGAGTAGGCAATTCGCCATCAACCACATGCAAGTCTGTGCGACAGACGCCGCATGCACCAATTTTCACGCGAATTTCGCCTGGCCCTGGTTCACGATCAGGTAAATTCGTCCATTCAAGCGGAGTACCAATCTTGTTCAATACCATTGCTTGCATAATAAATTCACCTATGACCTAGGTAACGCTTGTAATTGCGAAAAGACTGTTGGAAGCAGATCAGGAATATCCTCAGCTAATAGCTTTGGACCGAAAGCACTAGCAGCAGCACCGTGCAGCCAAACTGCTGCTGCGGCGGCCAGGAAGGGGTCCATACCTTGTGCCAGTAGGCCCAGTATGATGCCGCCAAGTACGTCTCCTGCACCTGCAGTAGCCAAGGTGGGTGGTGCGTTGGCATTGATAATGGCCCTTCCATCTGGTGCCGCGATTACTATATCGCTGCCTTTGAGAACGATGATGGCGCCGCATGCTCGTGCCGCAGCACGGGTCCGGGTCAGCTTGTCGCCGCTGACATCGAAGAGGCGGGTGAATTCGCCTTCATGGGGCGTCAACACACAGGGTCCAATGATGGACCTAGACAACACTGATAGATCATCCCGGAAAGTCGACAATGCGTCAGCGTCGAGTACAGTGGGTCGCCCCGTTTTCAAGATTTCCTGCACCTGCACACGAGTTGCCGGACCACACCCTGTGCCAGGGCCAATCAGAAATCCAGTATATCTACTATCAGACAGTAGCAATTGCAGATCTTCGGCAATCACGAGGGGACTTACCATGATACTGGTCAGGGAAGCCGCGTATATGGGCAATGCCAACTCAGGCACGGCTATGGTAGTCAGTCCTGCGCCGGAACGTGCCGCAGCGCGTGCTGCCATACGCGCAGCACCAGTCGCTGGATACCCGCCGATCAACAATGCGTGTCCACGCGTATATTTGTTGTCATTTTCCGCGAGCTTAGGAAGAGCACTTGCCCATAATCTTGGATCGTTTTCAAAAGTATCGGGATTGACCTCACCGAATACGGACACCGGCGTGCCAATGTCGGCCACTACCACTTCGCCGCAGAGCGATCGTCCTGGCAACAGCAGATGACCGGGCTTCTTGCGAAAGCAAGTTACCGTGAGTACACACTTTACAGCACCGAGACTTAAACCCGAGTCACCCATTAAGCCACTAGGTACGTCAACCGCGACGATTGGCAACTTGCTAGCTGCTGCGGCTAACGTGGTAGCAGCAACACCTTCGAGCGGACGACTTAACCCTGCCCCGAAAATTGCATCAACAACCAATTCTGCGCCATCAAGTGCCTCTGGAGCCATGCATTCTACAGACCCCCGCCACAGTGCTGCGTGGTGGGCAGCAGGGCCTCGAAGCTGATCTCGCGGCACCAATAATGCAACACGCACAGGCCAGTTGGCTTCAGCTAGTCGCCTGGCCACCACAAAGCCGTCCCCACCATTGCTACCAGGGCCACATAGAACGACGAGAGGACGTCTTGCCCAGCGCTGCAGGATAGCTTGTGCGACGGAGCGACCCGCATTTTCCATCAGATCAATATCGCTGATGCCGACCGCAGCAGTCAAGCGATCAGCTTCAGCCATTTGATTTGCCGTAAGCAAAGCCGTCGAAGTATTCAGGACGAATGACATTGGATTACCTCATGAGTCGATAAATTCGAGCACAACACGGGCAGGTACATCGCCATGCGCAAGTCGCTCGAATACCTTATTGATCGCCGACAGTGGTTGCAATTCAATATCAGCTTTGACCTTGCCGTCTACAGCGAAAGCTAGTGCTTCTGCCATGTCCAGGCGATTGCCCACGAAAGAACCACGAATCGTGATGCAATTGGCGACGACATCGAACAATGGTGTCGGGAATTCCCCGGGCGGCAACCCTACCAATACACAGGTGCCCCACTTGCGGGTCATACCTACACCCTGTTTGAACGCTGCAAGCGAAGGTGCGGTAATCAATACTCCATGCGCCCCGCCACTAGTGGCTTTCTTCACTGCTTCAATTGCATCCTCGGCCTTGGCATTGACAACTGCATCCGCGCCAAGACGTTTGGCATGTGCGAGCTTACTGTCATCAATATCGACTGCACATACATGCAAGCCCATCGCCTTTGCGTACTGAACAGCTAAATGTCCCAAGCCACCAACGCCGGAAATGACAATCCAATCGCCGGGTTTAGCTTGCGTTTCTTTGATTCCCTTATACGATGTAATGCCCGCACAAATAAGCGGTGCAGCATCTCGTGATGCCAGGTGTGATGGAATGTGCGCAACATAATTTGGATCAGCAACAATGAATTCGGCAAATCCGCCATTCTTCGTATAACCACCAAACTGGGCATCAGCACACACCGGCTCACGGGCCGCCAGGCAGTATTCGCAATGTCCGCAAGCCGAGTAGAGCCAGGGTACGCCTACCCGGTCGCCTTCTTTTACGGCAGTTACTCCTTTACCTAGGGCAGTAACAACGCCTATGCCTTCGTGCCCTGGAATGAATGGTAATGCAGGCTTGAGCGGCCAATCACCATTGGCAGCATGTAAATCCGTGTGACAAACACCGCAGGCTTCGGTTTTTATGAGAATCTGGCCGGGACCAGGTTGGGGAATGTCCCATTCTCTGATAGCTAATGGCTTACCGAAATTTTCGACAACTGCCGCTTGCATTTTTTGTGTCATGAATATCTCCTTTTGAGCCTACGTAAGCTCACGCAACCTGCGATGTGGTAAGACAACGACCCCGATATGGGTTTTGCCCCTGATTGCCAGACTGCTGAAAGTGGACGAAATCAGTCCGAGGATCCGCTCTGATAGCTAATCTGGTTTTTGGTATCAGACAATCTACCGTCTTGAGATTTCATTGTTAAGGTTCCCTTCAAACGATGAGAATGGTCGCCCGCTTCGTTTATTGTCGAAGTCAAAGGAGGCTCAAGTGCCACGCGACACCTGCGTGCAAGTGGCTTTGTTAAAACTGAGACGTTGTTGATGTACATGATTGAATTTTTTCGTCAATCAGTTGGGGGCAGCGTGCTCTGTAATACGGACCAACTTCTTATTCACGAATTCTTGTATTCCCATGTTGCCCAATTCGCGTCCGTAACCGGAGTATTTGATCCCGCCAAACGGAAGTTCAGCATCTGCCCAATCGAGATTATTAATAAACATCATGCCGGTATCGACCTGGCTTGCAATACGTTTGCCACGCGCGATGTCTTGGGTGAATACTGACCCGCCCAAGCCAAAGTCGGAATCGTTTGCCAACGCAATGGCAGCTGCTTCGTCTTTGACACGGTAGAAGCAAACCACTGGTCCAAAGAATTCATCGCGGAAAGCTGGATTTTCTGGCTTGATGTCAGTGAGGATCGTGATTTCCATAAAGGAGCCAGCGCGGTTAAGACGCTTACCTCCCATCACTAGCTTGGCACCATGTTTCACGGCACCGTCAACCTGCTTGATTAATTGAAGTAATGCTTCTTCTGTCGATAAAGGCCCATGCGTGGTTGATTCGTCCATCGGATCACCTGGTATTAATGCAGACAATGCAGACGAGAATTTCTCAAGAAATTCGTCAGCTATAGAGTCGACCACAATAAAACGCTTCGCGGCACAACAAGTTTGACCACCGTTATACATTTTTCCCCAGACCGCCCATGGAATAGTTGTTTCGAGGTCAGCGTCTTCAAGCACGATAAACGCATCACTACCCCCTAATTCCATCGAAGTCTTTTTGAGGTTTTGCCCAGCTCGGGCAGCAACGGCCCGTCCCGCCGCAACACTCCCGGTCAATGCCACACCTCTGATACGTGGATCGTCGATCACGGCCTCTGACTGTTCATGTGTAATCAGTAAATTCGTATAAGTTCCCACAGGAGCACCAGCATCAATCCAGAGCTTTTCAAAGGCAATCGCACATTGTGGTACACAGCCTGCATGCTTCACTACCACGACATTACCAGCCATTAATTGCGGTCCGGCGACACGCGCAAGTTGGTAATACGGGAAATTCCATGGCTCAACGCAAAAGAGCACACCAAATGGGCTGCTTTCTATGTGTGCCTCGCCGACTTTCGGGCTCAACGTCATTGGCTTGAGAAAGTTTTCGGCATGATCTGCGTAATAGGTCAGGATATCAGCGCTGAAAATAACTTCACCGCGCGCTTCGTTGATGCGCTTGCCCATCTCCAGCGTTGCCAGCTTGGCGAAATCATCCACATTCGCAGCCATAAGCTTGGCTGCCCTATTTACGATAGCGGCGCGGTCTTTGTAGCTAGTATGTCTCCATGCTTGAAAACATGATTCAGCAGTAGCGAGTGATTTTTCAAGTTGAGATTTATTGAAATGCTCAAATGTTTTAATGATCTTACCGTCGTTCGGGTTGATGCTTTGATAGGCCATGATGTGAACTCTTTCTGAGTAATTGCAAAGGCTTCGCTCTCTGCAATATTGCTGAGAATGATCGTTTGCAAGGTAAATCTAATCGTCCGATAGTGGACTTCTATGCAATAGCCTTCGGTACGGTGGCACGCATATTAAAAATATCGCGATGTAAGGACTATCACGACATTTGGCAGCGACGATTAGAGAAAGAATTTGAAGCCGTCACGTGCTTGTAAGAACATCCTTGTTACCGATTTGTCGGCAATAAATACTGGAAAAATGGAGTGAATATTCAGACTACCAGTGAAGGAACAGTAGCCTTATCAGGTTGAGGTGGCGACGCATAAAAGAACAAAGTAACTAGGAAAATAGTGCTTGTGCTGCTTGGGATTACGGTTACTATGTTTCGGTCTTTTTTACGTTAGAACGGTGGCCTCTTCGCCTAGATTGGTTGCCGAGTAACCACAGTTATTTAAAGAAAAATAGATGGAATCATCCAACGCACCCATCAAATCATCGAGCTTGTATGGTTTGGTCAAATACCGAAAAAATCCGGCCTTGATGCCTTTTTCTATCTGATGCGGAAACGCATCTGACGATAATGCAATGACGGGAATATGCGCAATTTCTGGATCTGCAAGCAAAATTTCTAATGCTTCGAAGCCGCTAATACCGGGCAAGTTAATATCCATCAAGATAACATCCGGTTGATTAGTGCGGGCTATCGTAATACCAAGATTGCCATCCCTAGCTGTTAGCAACTTCCAGTCAAGGCGTCTCGCCAGCAAGTTACCTACCAAAGCTAAATTTGCCGGATGGTCTTCGATATAAAGCACTTTACGATAGTCAGGTAGGATTTTTTGCGTGGAAAAAATAGTTTCTTGACTGCAAATATGTGTATTAGACAAATCAGGAGCCTCTTTACAATAAGTTGGAGATCATAGAAAAATCTATACACACCAAAAATAGTCCAAGTTGGAAAACTCTTGGTTAAACAAAAGTTTTTATCTTTAGTAAGTGCACAGGTGAGATTAAACCTTATGTGAGCTCTGGTCTGTGCGACATCACACTTATACGCATTTCATTTCATTGCGCAACAGTAATGGGACATATGAGTGCAAACGACAAATCGTTTGATTTACATCAAGGTGCTAGACCAAAGATATCTCTGTAAATCATAGAGAACGGATTTACTCAGACTGAATAGGTCGATGATGATTCCAAGCAAGTGATTTGATTGAGAAGATTTGGAAACAATTTCCCATTGAAATAGTGACGTTAGATCGAATTAATCAGCAGAATGAATTGTTTACTGGCTTACGAACTCATAATCAATGTTTGTCAATCGCCCCTTAAAGTATGGTGCCGGTCCCGCCGGCAATTCCCACTCCACCTCACCCAGCAGCGGGATAGACATACCGAAACGCTGTTCATACGTACCTAAACGGCAAAGCCATGGTGCCGACTCGGTTGCCGTTCGCGAACGGGATTTAGACCATACTTCCGCGATCAAGCCATCTGCCCCGAATCTAAAATCTAGCGAGACAGTCGTTGTGCCATCACTGAGAGTCGCCCTTGCGGAGGTTTCATCGATGCTTTGCCATAGCACACCCTGGCTAGGCAGCAGTGCTGTTGGATACCAAACCGCCTCAGCCAGATAACGCATCAACTCGCCGCTTGCCAACGCCGCAGTATCACGTAAGTCTGCCACTGTTATAAGACCGAGTAGGGCAGCACGCAAAGATCCGGCACCAAGAACATAGGCATCCCGAACCCAGACATAGATGCCCGGAGCCATCCTGATGCGCGCATCCCATTCAAATCCTGGCGGATGCGTTGTCACGAACTGGGTAGCCTGGAACGGTTGCCAGTTGTCCTTCTTCTCGTTTTGCCGAAACGTCCCTTGCTGTGTAAACCGAACAATGGCGATCATTGCCTGCCCCTCGCGCAATGCGGTCTCAAAGTAGCGTTTCACTGGTAACGGTAGATCTTCGATTTCGACTGGATCATAGAATTTTATGGAAAAGAGACGACAGGCAGCTTGCATTTTTTCGGACAGGGCGAAGCTCCTGCGCTGCCAGCGCAAGCGGCCCTGTGTCAAAGCGACAGCCGTAGCCGAAACCACCAACGCTATCATGTAGGCCAGAATGATCATCAGCTCACCCCTTTAGCAATTGTGCGTCAACACCACGACGTGGAGCAGGTCCGACTGGTGGTGCAAAACCAGCCCGAGCCCACATCTGCACGGTGCCGTCCGGATGAGATACATTGAGTAAACTGCGAATATCTGCATAGGGTTTGGCCTGTTCTGGATATTCCTGCAAGGCTTGCGAAAGTGGCTGCAAAGCGATTCCTGCGGCAGTGGCAGCAAGTTGCACCCGAACATAGGCGCGACCTGCATTAACCTGGGTCACGCGGTCATTGCCATCGGTAACCATCCACAAAAAGCCTGGTGTTGAGTCGAGCTTTGTATTGAAATCTTTGATCTGGCTGGTGGTGGCGTAGTCGGATGGTGCGGGCGGCTTGCCGCGGTTGAATAGCCCAAGCTTGCTCATCACGACAGGGAATCGGTCCAGCACGAACAAGCCATCTCGGTGTTGTGCAATTTCCGCACCTCCCACACGCAGCACCTTGTACGTTTCCATGACTACCCTCGCCGTACTCAGTTCGATACGCCATGCTTCGGCAGCAATGGAACGATGACGATGTAGCGCATCAGGCTGATCCAGGCCAACAAATCCAATACGCAAGGAATTCGGTTTAACACTCTCCGACATCGCTTGCCATGCCTCCGACGGCACGCGCTTGGCAGAGTCATAAACACTACGATTGGTTCGCCGATTCAGTATTTGAGCAAATAGGGGGTCCCGGATTACAGAGGGATCAGGCACTAGCCTTATACGCGCGACCGGTCGTTGATCAAGCGCGGACGAGCCGAACACGCCTTCTGGAAACAGTGAAATATCGGCTCTCAGACCCCGCTCACGTGCAGCCAGATCCAACAGCTCAAGAAAGGTACCATGGCTCATCATAATTTGCCGCGAGAATGGGTCAGTCTCTGGCAATAGGCGGGTCAGGTCGCAACACAATACTATCTCATTCGGTGTACGCAAATCTACAATCCATGATTGCAAATTGTGGGAGTGCGGTGCCAAGATCGCATAGCCGATTATCCAGCGTCTGAGGTCAGCTTCTTGGCCTGGGCCGCGCCACGACTCAATGGCAACGGCAGGCATGTGTTGAGCGCATCCTGCGGAGGCTATTGCAGCAGAGACGATAAAGCCGCCACCGGCTACCTGAACGAACATACGACGATCCATGTGCTGCTCCTCTTGCGTACATGCGTTTAAGCTTCCATAATCAATCATCATGCGCGTTGCTTAAGGCTGACTCTGTGCGCTGACACACTTACTGTTTGTGGTTACTAGCAAGCACAAATCCGACAATCTGGACGTATCATAGAGGCATGAGGCAACTGAATTTTTCCTTATATCGAAAGAGTTTTTGGAGCAACGAAGCATCTTGTGAAGATATGCCTTACTGATGCTAGCGATTTTTCAACTCAAAGCGGCCAGCGTCCTTAAAAAACTTCCCATGCATAGTAGAAATTTTTCTTCCAGCCATCATTTTGCGATTCATTTCGGTAATGACCATATGAATCACACCATGAGTAAACTGAACCAGGAAAGCAACTTCCCTTACAAGAAGTTCAAAATAAACGTTAGGATCTAATCAAGATTAGAGTGCGATGTTGAAGTATTTCCGTTCACAGCCAGTCCTGCAGGTAAATTGCATATCAGATCGCTGATAGTTTCCGACTACAGTATTGCTCGGAGTAAACTTAGGGGTTCAAGCCAAATTGCTGCTGACGGAATTCGACAGTAAATTTTATTCGCCTGGCACATCGCCACCAGAGCGATTCCAGCGATGCGACATATGTGAGGATTTGGTCAAGCGATTTAGCGAAAAGTCTCTGGAATCTAAGGCAGGCAAGCGTGCCCATATTTCACAAATTAAAATTCTTCATCAATATTATATTCATCTATCAAAGACAGGTCAGGTCTCAAATGCTGAAGGTGGTTGTGTCATCCATCGCGTTGCCTTGCACTACACCTCAAATCGACTTGGCCGCACCCACTACTATTGATGAAATGAGTTCTACTTCCTGCTTCAATGCCGTAGCTTTGCGATTGATCAATATGCCAGCCTGCTTATCTCTGTAAAGCTGTAACTTTGAATTACCACTGACAGGCGCTGACATGGCAACACCTGAGCTTGCTGCAACCACCGGACTTAGCTCTGCCGCTTCAAGCGAGCGACTTCTGGCAATCGGCCCCAACGAGTTGCCATCAGCCAAGCCACGCAAGGTCTGGGCAATTGCCTGGACAGTATTAAGTGAACCTATGCTCTTGCTGTTAATCGCTTGTGGCAGCATTTATCTGTTACTGGGAGACTTGCGTGAAGCGCTGGTGCTGCTGGCTTTTGTTTTTGTCATCATCGCAATAACTTTTTATCAGGAGCACAAAACTGAGCGTGCGCTGGAGGCCTTGCGTGACTTATCCAGCCCGCGGGCGCTGGTGATCAGGGATGGCCAACAAATACGGATAGCAGGCCGTGAAGTGGTTCCTGGCGATATGCTTGTACTGGCCGAAGGCGACAGGATAGCCGCAGATGCTGTCTTGTTGTCTTGCTTGAATATGACTGTCGATGAATCCCTGCTGACCGGTGAATCTGTTCCTGTCAATAAAGCCGCCCAGGAAGTTTTACCAGCACTAATGGGACAAGCTGGAGGTGAAGATACGCCTTTTGTCTTTTCTGGTAGCCTGGTAGTGCAAGGCAAAGGGTTGGCGCAAGTGCTGGCAACAGGTGGCCAGACTGCCTTAGGCAAGATAGGCGCAGCCTTATCGTCGGTCGAAATAGAGCCCACGCGGGTGCAAGTTGAAACCCGCAAGGTAGTCAAATATGTCGCCCTCTCCAGCCTGGGCATGGCTGTATTATTGGCAATCTGGTATGGATTAAGTCGTCATCTTTGGCTGGATGGGGTACTGATAGGTCTTACTTTTGCAATGGCCTTGATACCTGAAGAATTACCAGTCGTATTAACCCTCTTCCTTGGTATAGGCGCATGGCGCATGGCAAAGCAGCAGGTATTGACGCGCAGAGTACCAGCCATAGAGACTCTTGGAGCAACGACAGTTTTATGCACGGACAAAACCGGCACGCTGACGCAAAATAAAATGGAGGTAGTGCTATTATTCTCAGGGAATAAAGTCATTGACTGCCAGCAGCCGACATCTGATTTGCCAGAAGAATTTCATGAAGTGCTTGAGTTCGCCATTCTGGCCAGCCACCGTGAGCCGTTTGACCCTATGGAAGTGGCTATCCAGAACGCCGGTAACAACATGCTCGGCAAAACCGAGCATTTGCACGCGGGCTGGGGACTGGTCGAAGAATATCCACTGTCAAAGGAATTGCTGGCCATGTCTAGAGTATGGGCATCGGAAGACAGGGAGCAGTATGTCATTGCCACCAAAGGAGCGCCCGAGGCTATCGCCGACCTTTGCCATTTGCCAACCGATGAAGTAGAAGCATTGCTGGAACAAGTCAACTTGATGGCTGAAAAAGGGCTACGTGTACTCGGTGTTGCCAAAGCAAAATTCAAGGCCGCCCATGCGCCCATTATCATCGAGAACATAGCGGACGCTGAACTGCCGGACATCCAGCATGATTTTGATTTTGAACTGGTCGGTCTGATAGCAATGGCAGACCCGATACGTCCCGGAGTGCCAGAAGCTATCCATGAATGTCAGACTGCCGGGATACGGGTAGTGATGATTACCGGTGACTATCCTGCAACCGCAAAAAATATTGCAGCACAGTGTGGCTTGCCAGTTACCGGGGGCATCATCACCGGGGCAGAACTCAACGACATGGATGAGACGCAATTGCAGCAACGCATTGCCGACGTAGCCATATTTTGCCGTGTCGCCCCGGAGCAAAAACTGCGTCTGGTAAATGCCTTCAAAGCCGCCGGAGAAGTCGTTGCCATGACGGGTGACGGGGTGAATGATGCCCCTGCGCTGAAAGCTGCAAACATAGGTATTGCCATGGGCAAGCGTGGCACTGACGTGGCGCGTGAGTCTGCTGCATTGGTATTACTGGATGATGAGTTTTCGTCCATCGTCGCAGCCGTCAAATCAGGTCGCAGGATCTTTGATAACCTAAGAAAAACCATTTGTTTTATCGTTGCCGTTCACATCCCTGTCATTGGCATGTCGGTTATTCCCGTCATGATGGGTTGGCCTGTCATGCTAATGCCTGTGCATATTTTGTTTTTACAACTCATTATCGACCCTACCTGTTCACTGGTATTTGAAGCAGAGGTGGAAGAAAAAGATGCCATGCATAGGCTACCACGCGCCACCAATGCAAGCATCTTTAACCGCAAAACCTTACTCAAGGGTTTGCTGCAAGGTTCAGCTTTGCTCTTAACCATACTGGCAATTTACTACCTGGCCCTGCAACAACCGATGGAAGTGAATCAAGCCAGGACTATGGCATTCACGGCCATGGTGATAGGCAATATAGGTCTTATTTTCATCAACCGTAGTTTGTCAGCCAATATTTTGCATAGTTTGCGCCTACCCAACCCAGTGTTGTGGTGGGTGGTAACATTTGCTGTCGCAGTGTTGTCTTTGGCGCTGTTTTTACCTGAATTAGTCAAGCTGTTTTATTTTGCCAGATTACCGTTCGCTCAATTGGCAATCAGCTTGCTTGCCGCGCTGCTTTGCATCACTCTGATGGCGACCTTCAGAGTATTTATGAAATGATTTCTAATCTTTCACTCACAGCTTAATCTCAGGAATGATGTTTGGGTACTTGAAAGTAACGGTAAGACAAGTGATCAGAAAATGCAAAACAATAATGTGGACGCTTGCAATACCAATTATGAAGACGATATTCTGTTCGAAATTTCGAACGGCCAATTAGATTTTTATACTTTTTTATGATCCTGGCTAAGGATTTTACTAATTTTTTAAAGATGTACTGATACGCTTGATTTCTAAAAAATAACCTTCTGGTTCCGTCCAACATAATTGGTCCAGCTAGTCGTAATCTTTAGTGAGGTGTACTGTCAATAAAGGACGCCGTTGTTTCAAGTTGCATGTGATTGTTTATTGAAATTCTCATCAAAACAAGGAGCTATCGCGTATCCATGGTTATGGGTTTGGTCACCACAGGTTCACTTTCCCTGGAGTGGCAGCGTTGCGCAAAGCATAGAGCCGAATACGACCTGGTTCTACAATATGATTCCGCCTGTCTCAGGGGATGCGGGAATAGAGGCGCAGGTATTTTAGCTAGCGTCGTATGGTACTCAACTTGGTCAGAACACTGACGTGCTATTGGACATCGTGAAAGAGACAGAAAACCTGTCTCCCAAAGCACTTGAATCGCTAAAAGACTTACAAACCTTGAAAAACTAAAGTGAGCCAAGATTTTTGATATCACGGCAAACTTTGTTTCAGTTACAAGGCTGCTATTTAATCACTTAGAGTCACTTAAAAATTCACCTCATTGCTTGGGGTGGAGTAGCTGCTGTGCATCCATTGCAGCGATACGTCCCTCATCAGTAGGCACCACCCAAACTTCTATGCTGCTGTTCGGGGTATGGATTGCCATGATGTGGTCCCCACGTGCTGCGCTATTTTTGTTTGTATCGACTCGCACGCCAAGATAGGCCAGCCCTTCTGCCACTTGCTGCCTTAATACAGCATCGTGCTCGCCTATACCGCCCGTAAACACCAGCACATCCAGGCCATTCAAACAGGCGCTTAGAGCACCGCATTCGCGTATGACGCGGTAGGTGAATAAATCGATGGCGAAGTTGGCTTGCGGGTCGCTGCTGGCGCGCAGGGTGCGCATGTCAGCAGAAATGCCGGAAACCCCCAGTAAACCGGATTCTTTATACAGAGTCGTTTCAAGTCGTTTTTCATCCCAGCCCTGCTGCATCAAATGCAGCAAGACACCGGGATCGAGTGCACCGCAGCGGGTGTCCATCATCAGGCCGTCGAGTGCAGAAAAGCCCATGGAGGTGGCGATGCTTTTGCCGTTTTTCATGGCGCAGGCGCTGGCACCATTGCCGAGGTGCAGCATGATGACGCGCCCGGCAGCAGGATCAAATGCGCGTGCCGATTGCTGAGCCAGGTGGCTGGCGACATAGCGGTAAGACAGGCCGTGAAAACCGTAACGGCGTATGCCAATGGCACGCAGAGATTGCGGTAAAGCCAGCGTGGTTTCGCGTGCAGGCATATCGGCATGGAAGCCAGTATCAAAACAGGCTATTTGCAGTATGCCGGGATAGGCATGACGGAAGGCGATTACTCCTTCCAGATTATGCGGTTGATGCAGGGGTGCCAGCGTATCAAGGGTATGCAAGTAAGCAAGGGCGTCATCATCAATAATAATGGAAGATGAAAAACGTTCACCGCCATGGACGATGCGGTGGGCAACGGCAGCTATTTGCATATCTGCGCTATGACTCAGCAATAAACCATGCAGGGCTACTAATGCAGCAGCAAACTGATCACCATCTGCCGCCTTGATTGCAGCTTCGTCCAGAGTCAATTGCTGCACTTCGGTGCCAGCACGGAATTGTATGAATGGCTTGCCACCGGGTTGCAGACCCTCAATCACCCCAGTCAGATTGCTGCGCGTGACTCCTGCATCAGTATACGGGTACAGCGCAAACTTGATACTGGACGAACCTGAATTCACAGAGAGGATGACCGGGTTTTTCATGGTGCATTCTTCCGGTATTCATGGGCCAGTAATTTAACCAGTGCGGCTGAAGCAACCCTGGAAGATGGCCCATCGGCACGGCTGGTCAATGCAATAGGCACTTTTGCACCCAGGACGACACCACAAGTCGCAGCGCCTGCCAGATATTCAAATTGCTTGCCCAGCATATTGCCCGATTCCAGATCCGGCACCATGAGAATATCAACATCTCCAGAAACGGCAGAAGCTATGCCCTTGATCTGTGCTGCACGGGCAGATATGGCATTGTCAAATGCCAGCGGGCCATCAACAATTGCGCCAGTGATCTGTTTGCGTTCTGCCATTTTGCACAAAGCAGCGGCATCGATCGTAGACATGATTTTAGGGTTAACCGTTTCTACCGCCGACAACAGCGCGACCTTCGGTAGAGGAATGTTCAGTGCGTGGGCCAGGTCGATGGCATTTTGCAGTATGTCAGCTTTTTCTGGCAGGGTCGGATAGATATTCAGAGCGGCATCTGTCAGCAACAAGAGCTTGTGATACATGGGCACATCCAGATGATAAACGTGCGACAACCGTCTACCAGTGCGCAAGGCAGTGCATTCAACCACGGCATGCATGAGTTCGTCGGTATGCAGGCTGCCTTTCATCAGTGCTTCTACCTGGCCTTTGGCAGCCATTTCGGCGGCTATGTCGGCAGCGGCATGGCTATGTGGAGCATCAACTTTTTCAAATCCTGTGATATCAATATTCACGGCTGCAGCAACGGCGAGCAGTTTTTCCAGTGGGGCGACCAACACCGGAATAATCAAGCCCTGCCTGGCGGCATCCACTGCACCTTGCAAAGAATCTGCATCACAGGGATGAACAACCGCGCAGCGTATCGCTGGTAAATCCTTGACACTATCCAGCAAATGGCGCTGGCGTTCGCCCAGGTCAAACATGGTCATGGTGGGCAAATGGGTGCGCGGGCGACTGACTTTTTCTGTCGGGGCGATGACCAGGGCATTGCCGTAGACGACCCTGTCACCTTTCTGGTTGATGATTTCGCAGTCCAGGGTCACGCGTTTTTTTTCGTCGTCTTTTGCCACGACTGTTGCAGACACAGTCAGGGTGTCGCCTATGCGTACAGGCTTGGCAAAGTGCAGGTTTTGTTCCAGGTAAATCGTACCTGGCCCGGGCAGGCGCGTGCCAAGGATAGTGGAAATCAGCGCCCCACCCCACATGCCGTGAGCGATGACGCCATGGAACAAGGTATGCGCTGCATACTCGGCATCCAGATGGGTGGGATTGACATCACCAGTGACCGTGGCAAAAGCCTGGATATCGGCATTGGTCAATGTACGTACCTGGCTGGCGCTCTGCCCTATTTGCAAATCTTCGTACACCACGTTGGAAATGATGTCTGGCTCGTTCAAATCAGTGTTTATGGTATTCATTGGAATCTGGACTTTCATCAATTCACGATGTGATAACCACCATCAACATACAGGGTTTGCCCTGTCATGCCTGAGGATGCATCGCTGACCAGAAAGGCGGCCAGTCTGCCGATTTCATCCAGCGTCACCAGCCGGCACAAAGGTGAGCGGGCGATGGCTTTTTGCATCAATGCATCAAAATCCTGCAAACCCGATGCGGCGCGGGTAGGCACAGGACCTGGGGAAATGGCATGTACCCGCGTACCCCTGGCGCCAAGCTCGGTCGCCAGGTAACGTACTGTTGATTCCAGCGCGGCCTTGACCGGGCCCATGATGCCATAATGAGCAACTGCTTCGTCTGCCCCCAGATAGGTCATGGTCATGATACTAGCATTCTTGCTCAAATGTGGTTCGCATAATTTAGCGAGGCGGGCAAATGAATGACAGGACACATTCATGGCACGCGAGAAGCCAGCACTGGAACTGTCGATGACGCGACCATGCAAATCATCCAGCGGTGCCCAGGCGATGGAATGAATGACAAAGTCGAACTCACCCAATTCTTTGGCTGCGGCATCAACCAGCGCTTCCAGTGAACCATCCTGCTCGACATCGCACACCACCAAGCTTGATTCAAGCGCGCCTGCCAGTGGTGCCACGAATTGCCGGGCTTTGTCATTCACGCAGGATAACACCATCTTTGCGCCCAGTTGCCGTAGCATGGCAGCACAGCCATAGGCGATGCTGTGTTCATTGGCCAAGCCAATGATAATGCCACGCTTGCCTTGTAATGAAAAAGAAGAACTTGCTTCAGTCATTTGTTTTACCGATCAGGGTGATGTAGGAAACCTGCTTAGGAAAGTTGCATAAATAAGTTACATAAAGAAGCTACACAAATAATCTGCGAGCGCCATCTTGCTTGCGCATGCCAGAAACTGGTCAGCGCAAGGTCAAAACATTGATGCAGATCAAACTTTGTTCTGATCCGCTCTACAATGACATCCAGGTAAGTCGTCGAAAGTTGAATTTCAAATACAATCTTTGTTCCCCGATATGTCGCACAAATATCAGGCTGGCACCACTCGCCAGACAGGCTTCCCATCCACCTCTCTTCTACCTTGATGTCAGAAAATTCTTTGTCTGCCGCCAGAGATTGAGCTACTAAGGACTTCATTCTGCCATGCAGTGCACTTTCCTTTGCACCATTGTATTTGCGTGAATTGATCTCCTCTCTCGATAACTCATCGCGAGAAATTTGCGGACACCATCCATCTTCCTTCAGATGCCTAAATAAAAAATGGCGACTCATCTTGTTCCTTAGCAAGCTCACCGCAATTCCACAGACTGAGCAAGTATAGAGAGGCATCCCATTCTTTAGCCTCTCTTTTATCTTCATACGAAGCTGGATGAGTTTCTCATAGTCAGTGCCGATGACTTGATGAGCTGACATATGCAACCCAGACGACAAATCCAATACTTCCGGTATACCCGGGTCTTCTACCGCGAGTATATTCATGAGGATTAAACAGAGTTTGAAAACTGCTGCCAAATATCGTTATCAAGAGTGACCAGCGTCTTCCAATATGCTTCATTTTTCAGGGCCTTCGCCTTCCAGTAATCCTGCGCATAGCCGAGGCATGATTCGGCCTCCCCGAAAGAATCATTATAATGACTCTGTGCTTCACCTAGATTTGCGCCGCGAATTGCTAGCAGGACTTCCTGCATAGATTTCAGCAAATCTTCTGGTTCGGCATTAAATATGTTTAGCATATTTCCACGAATAGCTATCGCTTGCTCAGTTAATCTGATTGCCTCACTATTGTCTGCGCCAGATCTCTGTAATTCAACACGATGCTGCGTCAACAGACTTAAACAGGCATGAATAGCTTTATCCGCTGGTGAAATAAGATCAATAAAAACAGACCGATGCCAGGGCTTGCTCACTTCTTCCAGTTCTTCCGCAGACATTCCAATATCTGACAAATGATTGAAGATTCTTTTGGCTTTCTCCAGACTCTGCACTCTTGGCTCGGTTTCCCGCCGTCCAAGTAAGGACAATTGCTGAAACAAGAAATTTGCATGAATTCGGGATGACTCAAGGAATTCTGCTTTTAATTGATCATGGAGATCATTTTTGACCTCCCTCAATTTTGCTTCAAATCCTAAAGCCTTGAATGAATCGAATCGCTCTGGAATAGCCAATACGGATCTTGCCATGCCTAACACAGCCAGGGCTGTGCCATTTGCTGTGAATCCATACAACAGATAGCTGATTCCAGTAACTAAAGCTATTGCGCTAAGAGTAAGCAGGAAATATTTCCAGTAGTCGGAAACCCGATTACTCATTTCACTTGATCTCTTATTCTGTTTTGTATCGTTGTTAGCCATATCGCTTTAAATAACCTCAAAATCAGTTCAACAGATATCTTCCAATTGCCGCCCTCGCCGCGACGTTAAGAATCTATCGCGAGTGTGTCCTAAATTATATCGCCGCCCCAATAATTTAGTAGCAGATTTCAAGTCTCTCCAAGAGGTATTCTAAAAATTCTCAGTCACATATCACTGAATTGGAATCAGGCGTTGTATCTCTCTGATACCCAGTCCCTTCCCTCTTCAGAATATTCAATAAAGGAAATCCTCATGGATCACAACATTTTCTTCTCTATCGTCAATGCCGTACTCACACTAGCGACTATTATCCTTTACCACCCGCTCCTTAAAGCATCGAGCGGCGAGGCATTGCACGAAGCAATCAAGTCTCGCCCTGTGCTTGCAAGAGCCCTCGTCCGCAAGAGCAACCGCAGCTATCTCCGTGTCTGTCTGTACTTTTTCATTTCCCTAATTACTTACATGTTCCTTGCCGTCCACGACAATGTGGACATGGACTTTGCAGCCTTTACATTGTTTGTCTTGTTCCTGGTGTCACTCTCCAGAGTCTGGATGCTTAGAATGATGCTTGGCAAACCCTGAGTTAGTTTTACTTTTCTTGTAATTCGCTCAAAAAATTCATTCGAACCTAGTTTCACTTTCTAGTACTACCCTTCCCTATCAACTCTTCAAAACAAAAGGCATTTCATGTCAGAAATCAACACGTCCGCAATAAACATATCAGCGGCAGCAGATCCTGCCTGCCCCTGCTGCAATTCAACCCGCATCCGCATTAAGAACTATGGCAAGAAAACTGGTGGCACAGTCGGTGCAGTTGCCGGTGTCGCCGCAGGCACAGCCAGCTTGGTCGGTGGTGCTGAGGTCGGCGCTTCTATCGGTGTCGCCGGTGGTCCTCTGGGCATCGCCCTTGGCACGCTCGCCGGTGCCATTATTGGCGGCCTGATCGGCGGCGCTACCGGTTGTTCGGTAGGCGTCAAACTGGGTCAGGCCGTGGATGACCGTATCCTGGACAATTACGAGTGCCAGGATTGTGGCTATCACTTCAGTATGCAAACCCGGTAACTCTGCAATTATTATCACCTTCTGCTTTATCCTTCGCTTTACCCTTCAAGCAACACCTTCATTCAATCCCTTCTCGCATCGTATTCATTTAGTTGTTTTGTTTCTGCTGTTCTGTCTCAGCGGCATGACAACGTGCGTCTTTTATTAGGAAAATTCTTTATGGCACACCTCATCGAAACCATGGCATACGTTAATGAAGTCCCCTGGCATGGCCTGGGCAACCAACTCACTGCCAAACAACCTATAGAAGTATGGGCAAAGCAAGCCGGTATGGCATTTGAAATCAAGGAGTCCCCTGTCCGTTTTATGACTGAAAGCGTTGGCAGTCTCGGGGCTATCATGACCTTCCCCGAACAAAAGGTGCTGTACCGCTCAGATACCAAGGCAGCTTTGTCAGTCGTGTCCAATCGCTACCAGGTTGTACAACCCCGTGAAATCCTGGAGTTTTACCGTGACCTGACGGAAGTATCGGGATTCGAACTGGAAACTGCCGGGGTCCTGAAAGAAGGCCGCAAGGTCTGGGCGCTTGCTAAAACCAATCAGTCCGCCACCCTCAAAGGTAATGATGTCGTGAATGCATATCTGCTGCTGGCAACAGCCTGCGACGGCAGTCTGGCGACTACAGCCCAATTCACAAGCATACGGGTGGTATGCAATAACACATTGGCAGTTGCACTCAACAATAGCAGTGGTGCAGTCAAGGTGCCACACAACACGAACTTTGATGCACAAGCTGTCAAACGTCAGTTAGGCATCTCTGTCGCTTCCTGGGATACCTTTATGTACCGCATGAAAACCCTGTCCGAACGCAAGGTGAAATCGCATGAGGCAATGAACTACTTCCTGCGTGTCTTCACTGATCCCAGCAATACTGCCTCAGGCCTGACCAATGAACGTGCGATGAAGAAGGTACAGGAGCTGTATGACGGTCAGGGCAAAGGCGCTGAACTGAGCTCTTCCAAGGGAACAGCCTTTGGTTTGCTGAATTCTGTCACTGAATATGTCGATCATCAGAAAAGAGCACGTACCACTGACCACAGGCTGGAGTCAGCCTGGTTTGGTCAGGGTGCGTCCCTGAAGCAGAAAGCGCTGGATCAGGCTTTGCTGATGGTGGCCTGAGCATATCCACGTCACGGGAAGAAGCAGGTTCTGACAGAAAACAGCCAGGCAAGTGCATTTGCATGGCTGTTCCGCAGTATGAATAAAAACAAGTGTCTTTGGGTGTTATGGGCACCAAAAACTGAAAACACCACTCCCCCTGCCCGGCAGCATCCGCTTGCCGTTCTTTTTGCCTTTAAGACCTGGCTCTTCTTTATTTCTTTGTTTTCTCCTTCACCAATCCATCAAATTCACACCGGAGCTTGTATGTCTGTCGTAGAAAAAACCGCTGTACCCAAACCAAACCGGCCAGCCCTGAAACTGGTCAAGACCAAGGAACTCAGCCGGGATGACTGGCTGACAGTCCGCAAGCAAGGCATAGGCAGCAGTGATGCAGGTACTGCAGTAGGTCTGAATCCCTATCAGTCACCACTGGAATTGTGGATGGTCAAGACTGGCCGGGATGCGGATTTACCCAAGATTGATCCCAATGATGAAACCAGTCCTACCTACTGGGGAAGTTTGCTGGAACCCATAGTCGCAGCCCACTACACCCGCCGTACCGGCAACCGGGTGCGCAAGATCAATGCAGTGCTACAGCATCCTGATCCAGACAAGTCCTGGATGCTGGCAAATATAGACAGGGAAGTGACTGGCGCACCAGATGTGCAGATACTCGAATGCAAGACTGCGGGTGAATTTGGTGTCCGATTGTGGCGGGATGGCGTGCCTGAATACATCGTCTGCCAGGTGCAGCATCAGCTTGCTGTCACTGGCAAAGCGGCTGCAGATGTCTGTGTGCTGGTGTGCGGTCAGGAAATCAGGATTTACCGGATTACCCGTGATGATGAACTGATCGCCAGGCTAATAGAACTGGAAAGGCAGTTCTGGCATTACGTGGAAACGGATACGCCACCACCGGCAGATGGGTCAGAATCAGCCGATATGGCTTTGCGCTGTCTGTATCCACGTGACTCTGGCAATCATCTTGACTTCACCACTGACACAGAAATGTCAGCTCTCTTTGCGGATTTGGTCAATCTCCGGGCGGATATAGAGAACCGGGAAGAACTGGCAGCTTTGCTGACACAGCAGATTCAACAACGCCTGGGAGACGCCAGCACAGCAAGCTTCGATAGCGGGCGTGTCAGTTGGAAGCGATCTAAGGACAGTAAGCGTCTTGATGTAGAGAAGCTGTTGCTCGATCAGCCAGGCCTGCTGCAACAATATCCTTTGATCAGGCCAGGCAGCAGGAGATTTTTGCTGACGACCAAGACCATGAATGGTGATATCGACTCTGGACAATAACCCAAAGTGCCATCCATCAGTAATAAGTCAAACCAATTCACAGCCTGTTCCTGAATACCAGAACAGGCTTTCTTTTTTATTTCAAGGAAACATCATGATTAAAGGACTTGCAATCACGCCACCGATTTTAGGGCGCATCTCTATTGGCAGTGTCGTTGAAAAGAATGGTAAACGCCTGCCGGTGAAGGAGGATTTTTTCACGATCACGTCACAGGTACAGGGGCGCAATGGCTGGGTCAATCATCCACTGGATGAGGAATTGCGCAAGAAGGCGGGAGTGGACAAGCTGCGCTCTATCCCAGTGAGAGTTCTGTTCAATGAGCCTGACCTGAACTTGCGAGCCGAATACAGCATGTTTGACCGGCAGACAGGGCGGCCTCTGTGTGTGGGGAACGGGGAGACTTGCAAGCGGTTCACAGACTCAGGGATGCAAAGCCTGCCCTGCCCTTCGCCGGATGGCTGTGAGCTGGCTAAGAATAGCGCCTGCAAGCCGTATGGTCGCCTGAATGTGCAGATCGGGGATGAGGATGAGCTGGGGTCGTTTATTTTCAGGACTACAGGGTTTAATAGCATACGCACTCTGGCGGCACGGCTCAGCTATTACCAGGCAGTGTCGGGCAACTTGCTGGCCTGTCTGCCGCTAGAACTTAGGCTCAGGGGGAAAAGCACGACCATGAGTCATAGGTCTGCGATCTATTACGTGGATTTAACTGTGCGGGAAGGTATGTCGCTGGAGGCGGCGATAACTCAGGCGAGGGATACGGATCAAAGGCGCAGGGAGTGCGGGTTTGATCAGACTGCATTGGATGGGGCTGCGGTGCAGGGGTTTGCCAATGGGGCCTTTGAGGAGAGTGCAGAGGAATCCTTGGAAACGCTGGAGGAATTTTATCCTGAGTCTGGCGATGCTGAATCCGCTGAATCTGCTGTCTCTGCTGCACTATTTGACAGCACGGCTGCGGGCAAGCCGCTTGCGGCACTAGTCAGGTCCAAACCCAGTCTGGTGGACAAGCTGGACAAGAAATTTGGTTCGCCACCTTCTGCCTTGCTCACTCGGCCTTAAGGCGTGCGTCTTTAAATCAATAAATGATCAATGAATTCTAGGAGAAGATTCCATGACAGACATGGACATAACAGATTTTAATAGCGTGGATGACGCGACGCCGTTTTTTGCGCCGGTGTCATCTGACCTGATTGATGGTCTGCTGGCGCAATACAACAGTATGCGCCAGCGTATCACCCATATTGCCGGGATGATTGATGGTGAATTGTCGGCGGGCATGGAGTACTTTCTGGACGGGAATGGCGATGAACACAACCGCTTCAAGCCCAGTGTCCAGAAGCTGTTTAATCCTGCCGGTGCGATTGCTGCCTTGAATGCTGCATATTGGTCGAAGACACTTGCAATGACGGATGTGTTGAGTGTGATGCCGCAAAAGCGTCGTGATGAATGGAACAAGATCATCAGTGAGATGACATCCCCCGATTTCACGGCTGAAGCAGTCCGCCCTACTATCGGTGATTTGCTGGCATCTCGCCAGAAGTTTTTTGCTGAGCGGGTGGAGGGAATATTCCGGGGCTTGTCCGGGGAGCATGTGACGAACTCGCCTGCGGGCTTTAGCAAACGGATGATTATTGGTTATGTCACCAGTGAGTGGAGTACCAATACCAGCAGGGCCGGGCTGATCAATGACCTGCGTGCGGTAATCGCGAAGTTCATGTTCAGGGATGAACCTAAGTGGAATGCGACCTCGGGAATTGTCAGCATGGCAAGGCAGCGTCATGGTGAGTGGCTGATCCTCGATGGTGGTGCATTGAAGCTGCGTTGCTACCTGAAGGGAACAGCGCATCTGGAGGTTCATCCTGAGATGGCCTGGCGCTTGAATCAGGTGCTGCATTCTCTCTATCCTCAAGCGATTCCTGCACAGTTCCGCAAGAAGCCGGTGAAGCAGGATAAACACTATCAGTTGATGAACCGGCCATTGCCATTTTCTGTTATTGAGGTGCTGTCTGAGTTGCGGGCTAGCCGACACAATCCGCTGGAGTTTCAATTCAGTTATCAGCATTGCCTCTCTTCACCTGCCAAAGTGGAGGCAATCAGGGTATTGCAATATCTTGGAGGGGCCATCAATAAAAAGGGGAATGTCGAATTTGATTTTAAGCTGGATGGCGTGCTCAATGAAGTGATTGCCAGTGGCTGCCTGCCTGACCGGGCGACCTATCAGTTTTTTGCGACTCCGGCAGAGATGGCAAAAGATGCGGCAACTGAGCTGGGTATCAACGAGGGGGACTTTTGTCTAGAACCGAGTGCAGGTACAGGGAACCTGGCCTTGCACTTGCCCAAAGAGCAAACACGCTGCGTCGAAATCAGCAGATTGCATGCACACATTCTTGCAGAAAAGGGCTTTAACGTCTTGCAGATGGATTTCCTGGAGTATGCCAGAACAACGACGGAGCGCTTTGACAGGGTGCTGATGAACCCGCCGTTTTCTGATGGGAGAGCGCTTGCTCATCTGGAGGCGGCAGCAGGTCTGGTGAAACCGCAGGGGCGAATTGTGGCAATACTGCCTGCGTCAACGAAAGGGAAGGATGTACTGCCGGGTTGGAATCTTAACTGGGTGCGAGTTTATGAGAATGAGTTCGCGGGGACCAATGTTTCGGTGGTGATGATGAGCGCAGAGAGAAAGTAAAAATTCAATATCACGACCTGGCTATAACCCGGCATCAATAAACAGATCGGAGGGCTTGCATTGAAACGCCTTAGCGATTTTAACCAAATTCAAAAATGTAACGTTTCTCTCTCCACGCTCAATTTTCCCCATATGCGAGCGATCTATTTCTGCGTAATCAGCCAAAGCTTCTTGCGATAGCGCGAGGGCAACCCGCCGCGCACGGACAGCCGCACCTAGCTGAACCAGGTAATTGTCTTTATCAAGTTTTCCAGAAACTCTTGCCATGGTTTCCATGATCGCGATATGATGCTCAAACGACCACGGCATTTACGACCCATTTTAGTATTACGGCCAGAGACATCAAGTCCCTAGAATTCAAAAATCTTTATCAAGAAGCAACGACATTCACCGAATTACTATCTGAAACAGCACACCTTCATTAATTAACGAAAGAGAAAATCACCATGAGCAAATCCGAAAAATGCCCAGAATGCAAAGGAAAAGGTGTCATCCCCTGCCCTATGGAATATGGCGATGACGAACATCCCAGTAACTGCCCTGTATGTGCAGGCGACAAAAAGGTACGCGTCCCCTGCCCTGAATGTGAAAGCAGCGGCAAGGTGTAGCCGACTTAATCAGCCTTATTCCACTTAACCATGACCAGGAGATAGTCACCATGAGTGAAAGCGAAGAAGAAAAGAAACGCAGTTATTTCAATATGTCTGCCGCCGTCGACGAATTACGCTTCGAGTCATTTGGCAAGCGAGAGAAGGCAGTAGCCGGTCTCAAAATCTTGGGCAAGGGATTGTTTAACGCCGTGAAATACACCGCAAAAGAAGTACTGCCAGCCGTCACCAATGCTGCTGCGACATCAACGGCAAGGCAGGCAGACAAACAATTAAAAGACCCTGATCTCAGTGACGCACAACGTGCAAAGCTGGAGGGCATTCGTTCAAAAGCATCTGATAAATCTAAAATCTAGTCTTACCGGGGAGCTGCGCATCTCAACTGCGCTGGCTCCGAATTCCCCGATACCCACACCATCGTTTAACTACAAAGGAGTACACATGAACGCAAAAGACAGACTCATCAAGCATGCCATTATTTGTTTCGGCATATTTTTCTTAATCACCCTCATCTCTATATTCTCTCCAAAAGTTCACATTGGTTTTTTCGGACTCATTGCACTTTTATTGTCCGGGACATTCTTCACGACAATTGGTGTTTTTATCGGCGATGTCGTGCGGCGCTTTGCACAACCAGACATGTTCGTCACAAGTAATGCCACGGAAACGGTCAAGACAAAACTATTTTGGATGATCGGGCCGCAGTGCATCGGCTGGTTTATCGGCCTGATGTGCACGAATGGCTTTATGGGTAATGTCCTGGGCTATCGTGGACTTTTCTGATCTCTTCTGCCTCAGTATTCCAGGATCATCATGGCCAGCCAGTAAGTATAGCCAGGCTATCACAACGCTTTAAAACTTTTAACGGGAATCACAAATGAAAAAAATCATCATCACCATCGCAGCGATAAGTTTCTTCAGTTCATTGAATGTCTACGCTGCTGGGCATGTCGGGCAATGCGTGGCACCAAAAACAAAACCTGGCAAGAATGGTCGTCTCGAATTTAAAAAACCAATTTTCCTGTTATCCAGCCCAAAATCAACAGATCAGCAGGAACTGAAAACATTTTCCTCATTCACCATCAAAGCAGAAGCTGATGGCTATATCCAACTGGTCACTGTGCCTGATTATGAAAAACCAGACCCAGAAAAAAGTGCGGGAAAAGTAGTTGGATGGGCGAAGTTATCTGACTTTGAATTTCAAGATATGCGTAACTGTAACTGAACTGCTTGATTAAGCCGCAGTATATCTGCTTGGATTTATTTCCAAGCAGAATGAATTCTCAAATTGCTAGTCGTCACTAAAAAGTCAACCGGTATCAACAGTTTTAGACGAAAGTGTGTTGCTCGCTAAATCCGGTACCCAGCAAAGCTCATTGCGCCCGAGCTTTGCAGCGCGCTATCCCCCAGACTATCTCGGGTAATTGTCTGGATCAATGTCAAGCACACCAGCTCGCCGTAGTTTAGACTCGATCTGCGCTCGCCCCTCGAATATCGATTCATCGTAAATGACATAAACAAACTCGCCGAAGTAACGCTGAAATGCAGTTGATGCCGCCTGAATCGCCATTGACCGGCCTGGAAAATGTAACCGAAAGACCATTTCGAATTCGTGATGATCGACTCTTTCGAACAAGCAGCGAGACACACCAAAACTTTCATCGGTGACGTATCCATCGTTTGTTAAAGCTTGGACAAGCTCCTTAAAGCGCGCTTCATTTTCTGAAAAATACTCCGTGAAATCCGTGACGATCATTGAGGTTCCTTTTTTTGTTACGGATAACATAGACAACAATCCATTCTACTGATTAATCACTCCACTGCCCCTCCCAAATCTCTTGCCTTCCTCAGCTCCCCCCAATCTAAGGTACTGATCTTTCATGGTCATGTAATAGAGTGCCTGGTCCAGTTGGCCACGCGAATCTACGTCAGTTTGCTCCATGATACCGATACACGAAGATAAAAACTTGTTCAATAAACCTGCACAGCTCTGATAGCTGCCTTTCCCTTTCGTCAGACGTGCTATCCAATACTGCCCAATCTGATTTGCCAGATCGCTGTGTTTATCACCATCAGCACCTGGGTAAAAGAAAATAAAATGGAAATAATACCCATGCTTGTGGTGAAATTCGAGTTTCCATAAAAAGCCGGCCATATCTGCGAAAAGTTGATTGTTGCGCTTGTTATTGGAGAACTGTCTCAGATAGCCTTTCGCTTGCTTCACCATTGCCACATCATCGTTCAGCCAAGGTAAATAGCAATTCAACCTCACAACTTGAAGCGTTCCATGTGATTCAAAAAGTTCATTCACATATGTGTAAGCGCTGTTGAAATTCTTAGTTGATGTATAGGCTCGTTTGTGCACCCTTTGTTTAAACTCCTTGGCGGCTGCAGCGTGCCGTATTTGCTCAATAAATTCGTTGTAGACATCAGCCTGAATTTTGCCTGGCTGATTTGATGGGTGATTTTCGTTCCGAAACTCTTCGCTAAAAAATTCCGCTTTGCTCGCAATTTCAAAAAAAAGATTGGTCAATTCGCTTGGCTGAAAATACGCGGGGTACGTATGCCTGCAATATGACATCGTTTGGAAATGCAGGCTCAATGAGTAATCACAACTAACGAGTCTCCTACCATTTTTTTGGCAACTTACCTCAAAGCCGGGACTTGCAGTCTTAATAATCTTATCGACAATTTGGTGTATTGTGCTAACTGAACCAACAGGGAAAAATGGCTCTGACTTGCGAGTATCTTCTTCATTCGGCACAAAAATATGACCATGATCTATGCCCATATGCCGAAAGATATCGCCAACTGAAATTTCTATTTTTTTGTTGCTACTTTTAGCCGATTTTTTACTTTTCTCTTTCATGCGCTCTTTATTCCAAGTTTGAATACGGCTGTGTAGGATTTGCAAACATGTGACGGTAGGATGCTACCGTCACCTAGTCATTCCCTTAGCTTACCTGAACGCCATCTGTCTGGCTGAGCATGCGAGGTCTGCCGCGTTTTACATTCAGTATTGCCGGATATTGACCACGACGGATCAGTTTGGCTCTGGGGAGTAATAAAGACCGGAAACACTGATCTTGTTTACAGACATAACCAACAACGTGCTCTAACAGGTTATTGCGCAAATCCGTATCACTCCAGTGAATCAAACCTACGCCCAGACGGCCCATCTTCTGGTAATTTTTGGCGTCCCGGTTGCAATTCCAATACCAACCACGCCCTCTCGTAATGACTTCGCTCCAGTATTGCCCAATCTGTCTGGCATGAAAAATATGGCTGCTGCCATTCCGCGCTGACCCATTAAAAAACAGCACCAGATGAAAATGAATTCCCCTCTCTATGCCGTACTCAGTTTTGACAATATAGCCTTCCAGAGACTCAAATAGGTAGTTGTTGCGCATATTTGCAAATAGCCTATCCAAATCAGCCAGCGCCATTTCCAGAGATGTTTTGCCAGTCAGTTCTTTGTGATAGACCAGATCTACCCGTAATACGACTAACCGGTCACAGCAATCAAATAAAGCATTTACATAGTTACAATAGTCCGTGTAACGCTCATTCGCTTCCTTGGCTTGAAAACGGAGCTTTGCCTTGAATTCAGCCGTCCTGCTCTTGGCACAAATCAAATCCAGTAACTGACAAAAACTAGTCCAGTCAAGCGTTACATCGCGCAGTTGAGTTGATACCGAGAGAGAAACGTCCATGACAAAGTTCCCATTCTTTTTTGTCAATATCTGTAACTGCAGACAACTTTGTATAAAGACGTTCAGATATTCGCTGTATTCAAACTCCATTGGCAAAAGGACGACTGTAGCCAAATAGCCCTCCATGCGTTCAAACATGGCCTGATACTGCAGGCATGAACTCACTGAAATAGACCAGGCAATATGATTGCCTGAAGCATGATCAATCTCCCCCATTCGACATAGATGTTTAATCCAGTCCTGCAATTCCGCGAGACGTTCACTGAAAAACAGTCGCGGCATTTGAGGTTCAGAGACCGAGTCAGATTGCTGATAGAGCAATTGACCAGGCAAACCCTGGTTATTCAATTCAGGTAAAAAAGGAAGATGTCGGTACGGCATGATTATTACTCCAAAGAAATATACTTAACCGGTCAAGCGAGATGAAAAAGTTATGACGACTCATCTGGTTACAGCCAGATGGGCTAAGGTGAGTGAGTGAGGGATGGGTAGAGCTGGTATGAAAAATGAACAGATCAAACTTTGCGAACTTATCTGTTTGATCAAATAGTCAATATCGTCAGCGTTTTATCACTAACGCTACTTCATGGACTTGAATTGTCAGTCAACGATGATGGACTGATATTAGAAAAACATTATTTACTAATTAGTGAATTGGGAATTGATATGCTTTTAAGCTAGTGAAGACAGATTGATATTTGATCATCTTCCCCTGAGTAAATGTTTGGCAAGCTCACTGACGTTTGACGTGTCAGTTTCCTATTGGTTATTTAATTTCTTATTTAATAACATAAATAACCGAAATCTTGGATCCATGAAATCAGTACGCTGAATCTAACTCTTGGTAAAAATACAGCAGCCAAGCCATGATTCAAGTGTTGGGGCGGTATGCAGAGTTAGCTCCAACGGTAGCAGAATAAATGATAACTTACTTCAAACCTGCCGCACCACCACGGCTCGCTGCTATGCGCGCCTCGATCCAGTCAGTTACTTCAGACGCGACCCAAGCGACGCCGCCTTTAGCGCCGGTCGATAAAGATATTGGCTTAGGGAAATCTGGATCATATTGTTTGCAGCCAGGGTTGATGCGGCCGTAAATGCTGCTGCGCTTCAGTCCTGTTAGAACTTCGACTTGTTGGCGACGCAGCAATTGGGGTTGGATTGGGGTTTGCATGTTGAATGGCTCCGAGGTTGGGGTATGCAGATCGCCGGTGCTCTCTGCACATCATGACCTTGTGCAATATTTTTTTACAACATCGCTTTTCAGTAGTTTTACCTTCAGAGCTTTAATCCCAATTCCGCAAACGTAAAGTGGTAACCCAAAGAGTAGTTCGCCATGAATTGCAGGAGACATCGTCCAAGCCTTGTCGATTTTAAAAACCCACTCCAGTGTCAATTCACTCCCCCTACCCTCCCGCAATCTGAATTCGGCAAATAGATGTCGAAATCATTTGAATCTTTTTTGAATCAAAAATCTCCTTATAATAATAAACAAGAATAGTGACAATTTCACTGAATTTGCCATCCCAAGCCCCTTATAGTTACTATATATGTATATTTAAATTTGTCTGAATTTTGTACTATTTACGATATATATTTGCTCTAAATTTGATAATTTTCATTCTTATTTTTGTACATATTTATATTAAATATTGATTTTATTTCAAATAAATATATTTTCAAATTATTAATTAATTGCATGAAAATAAATATGACTCCCGACTCAAACCCCAATCAAAATTCAGCTGTAGCGATCCCAGGCAACACGACTGTCAACCCGAAAACCATTGTCAATAATTCCATACAAGAAGATCTGATCACAGAAACGCAACAGACACTGACCGAAAAGGCCGAAGGAAAAACCGTCCCAAAAAGCAAATACTCAAAGAGGAAAATAGGGGATGGGCTTCATGAAAAATTCAAAGATGGTGAATTCGCAGGCTATCAATTCAGGAAAATGATCAATGGCATCTCCATGAATATTTCCCTAGGAAAGATGACAGAGGAACAAGCCAAGAAGGAGATTGAAAGACTAGCGAAAAAACCTTCCCAGTTACAGCGCAACAAAAAGGTTGAAGTTGCACTTTCAAAGATGAAAGGCCAGAAAGAAGAGACCATGCCCTGCTTTAAGAGTTATATAGATGCCAGGCAGTTTTCTGAGGCGCTATACAAAGAACTTATGCACAGCAAATTCGCATTCCAGAACAGAGCATCAGACGGATTAGATCTTGAGATTTACACCATCATCTGGACGATGCTATCGACCCCCCTCAGTCTTGATGAGTTACTAAATTCATCACACGGGAAACTATTACTCCCCGATTATTTAACTGACATATTGCAACCCGACAAAATAAAAAGAGCAACAATTCTTTTATATCAAGGTCAGCCCAATGAACAACCATTTTCTGTTCTTTTGACAAATGCGACCACCCAAGCGATTCTGGCACTAGTACCCCAACAGGCATCAAACCCTTACCAGTCAATATTTCACAGAATGAAAACCTTAGGCAGGGAAGAAAGTATAAAGCGGATAGTTTCAAAACTTCGCATGATCTGGACAGGCTATCCCATTCAACTGGAAGCGTTTACTCTGTTCTTTCAGTATGTTGCCAATAGGCACAGTAGCTTCCGGCAAGATTTCATTGAGTCATATATAAAAAAACAAGCTGGCAGTCTTCGGTGGCTTGATTACGATGATGACCGAAAAGCTCTCTCAGCTTGGTGGGAAAAGCAAATAATAGAAAAGAAATTCCACTTTCAAAGCATGCTAAGGTTAAAAACAATTGAGGCCGCGAACCCTCATTCTGAATCAAATCTTGACCGACCAGCACCAAAATTTCAAGCGCCCAAACGTCGCCCACCGAAACAAACAGATTTACCTAACTCTTGAGAAAATCAGCCCATGCTTGCATCAAAGGCCGACGCTGTTCTAACAGATCGGTCCGGTGATAGGCCGCTTCGACTTTGTTTTCAACTTGGTGAGCAAGCGAGCGCTCTGCCAGATCCCGTGAATGTCCGTTTTCACTGCACCAGTCTCGAAAACTGGAACGGAATCCATGGGCGGTTGCAACACGATTAGGCGTGTCACTCAGTGCATTAGCATCACGTAAAAATTCGGTAAGCGCCATATCTGACAGCTCCACTTCGTCTCTCGGTGACGGAAATACCAGTTCATCATGCTTACCCATTTGTTTCTTAAGAATTGAAATCGCTGGTTGCGACAACGGAACTCGATGTACAAAGGGGGCTTTCATCCGCTCTGCCGGAACGGTCCAAATCGCCTTCCCAAAATCCACTTCAGACCATTTCATTCCCCTCACCTCCCCTGAGCGCGCAGCTGTCAGAATTAAAAATTCCAGCATGGTGCGGGTCACATTTTCAAATTCTTCTGAACACACATACTTTTCCAGAAAGGCAGGAATGTTTCTCCATGGCATCGCAGGATGATGTTGAGTGCGAACTGACTTGCTCGGCTGCTGAGGCAATAGATGAGTTACAACGTCAACGGGATTAGACTGGCAATGACCATGCGCCCAGCCCCAGGCTATCACCGCATGCAAACGCTGCTTTACTCGGCTAGCAGTTTCAGCCTTATCAAGCCAGATCGGTCTCAATACGTCAGCAATGTGACGTGGTTGAATCTTATCTAAAGGCAAATTGCCAATCGCAGGAAAAGCATATTCAACCAATGTATTAATCCACTGCTGACCATGCTTTTTACTTTTCCAACCTGGGAGCAAATCCGCATGCAGAATTTCGGCAGCCTTTTGAAAGGTAGGGATCTTTGGCGAGTCTTTATCTTTTTCCTTTTCTAAAAGCGGATCTATACCTTTCGCAAGTAGTTCTCGCATCTGCGCGGCCAACTTCGCAGCCTCAGCAATCCCAACTTCTGGATAGCTACCTAAACCGGCCTTACGACGTTTGTCGGTGACGGGACTAGTAAAACGCAGAACCCATTTACCCGATCCTTTTGTTGTTGATGGATGTAGTGCCAGACCAGTAATTCCTCCATGGGGAAGAATTTCTGAATCTGGTTTCATATTGCGTGCTTTTGCATCAGTAAGGATTGCCATGATATTCCAATTTCTTTTCATCAGTGTGCCATTCAGTGTGCCACTAATGATTGGATTTCACAAGAATGAATTGGAACACATCGGACTAAAAATTACATAACCCATTGATTTATTTAACATTAATGGAATAAATTGGAATGTATTGGAATACATCTTGGCAGACCCCTTCTCCGCCATGAATATGAAAGCCCTTGGATGATTCCAAGGGCTTTTTGTTTTGGCTCACGTTTGGAATATTTGCGCAGTCACACTGCAATCAATCATCACAAAATCATACCCATTTAAAGCCCTCAGACCTCATCATCACCGACTTCACCGTTGAGGAAAGCATCTTCATGCTTCATGGTCGACTTCAACAACCACAATAGCGTCGATATCAGCCTGGAGTTAGACTCAACCGAACGCGTCATCGTTAAATAACCGGCAGCCTGCTTGACATCGCCCACGCAGGCGAAGTCACAGCCCCCCCCTGGCAACCCTACAACGACAACGAGCTGCTACCGAGTGGTAAGTGCAACCCATCTCACCTACATAATGCAAGACGACCTCACCGCTCTAGAGACATGGGCCAGCAACAAACCCGCATCCAGGCACAAAAAAAACGGCAGCCCCTACGCACCGCGCAAGCAACGCAAAAACATCAGGGGCAAACAAGGCCGCATCAAAAAGCAAAAAGCCAGCATGTTCAACAAGCTGCGCACAAACACCCGCCTCAAAGCAAAGGCAGACGGCAACGGGCTGGAAGCGGGTTTCTATAGCCGCGTAGCCCGTAGGTGCATCAATATGGGTTACGGGAAAGGGTTGTGGCGGGTGGGGGTGACACCCTGTATGAAGATCGACGGGTTTTGGGATTACCAGATACAAGTGCCTCAGAACAAAGTTTCTTTTCTAAATTGTATGAATTCAATCCGAAGTAAGCAGTTTTATTGTCAAAAATAGAATTGCAAAGTAGACAATTTCAATAGTAGAATGAAACCGATTCCTCAAGCATCTTATGTCGATTCAGTTATGCATCTATGCTTGACGCACAATAGATTTGAGGTAGGCAACATCACAGTTTCCAGAGGCAAACAACAGAACACCTGTTTTTCCGTTGCCGGTTAAGTTGCCATTTTGAAAATTAAAACACGTTAGGCCTCGCAACTACATCTCATCATGACCGACGCACAAATTCGCCCCGACAAGGTAACAAAACCCATTCAACTCCTTGCTGCTTGGCTGGTGGGCCTGATCGTAGTGAACGCCTCCTTTTTGTTGGGTGCTCAGCAAATTACGAACCCACCATGGGCCAGTTCCCTGTTGGTAGTTGCGGCAGTTGCGAACGTTCCAATATTTATCATTGCGCTCTTCCTGCTTCAGACAAAGTTTCGTCCGCAAATGCAGGAGGATTCGTTCTATGCTCAATACCTCAAGACTGAGCGTGAATATAGTCAGATGCCCCCAACTCAAAGTCTACCAGTTGATGTTGTTGAACAGTCGATCGCAAAGACAGCCGAGAAAATCACATTGAAGCTTGGTGCGGCAGCGAAAGGCCAAGAACAGCCCATTGTAAACATTCTGCGAGAGTCGCAGTTTGAGTCACTGGTGACTCGGTTTGGCGATTCGCGCTCCTTATCCGAACTCTTTCTCTCGCCCGAGACTTGGACGAAAATAGTTAAGGAATGGGCAGAGCACGAAGTGTTTGTTCAAGATATTGAAGCGTTAATCACAGAAGGGCTAGTGGCAAAAAAATATAAAGGTTACTTAAATTGTTTCATCACGGACTCAGGCAAACAAATAGCCTCAATTGCGCAGGATCGTGGATTGCTTTGGAGTCAGACTCATAGAGACTTTTGGGAACATGAACGCACAAAACTGGCGTGCGAGGCCTAACCCCTCATTCACGCTTACCCGCTACAGCACGAATCGTAGCTCGAACTTAAAATTTCATTAGCACTATGCCCATACAAAAAGAAAGTCAAAAGACCAAACAAGCGATGGCGACTAGGTTGGTGAAACAAAAACTATGGCCCGCACTTGCAGCAACAGTTGCCGAGTACTTTGGTCACGTGGTGCAAAAGGCAAGAGATGAAAACTACCCAGAGATTCTGTACATTCATATAGATGACAGTGAACGTCTTGTTCAGCTTTTTAGCGGAGCACACCCTGTAGATGTAACGCACAAGCGCGATAAATACGGCGCAAAAGCTGGGCTTCAAGTTCACATCGAGGAAGGTGCAGCACTGGTAGTTTCTCAGTCAACAATCGGCTATCCCGCGATCATCCTATACCCATACAAATCGCAGAAGCAAAAGCGAACGTGCGACCACATCATTTGGAAAGTCTTCGACAGCCCGAAAGACATTACCACTAGGGTTCTCAATACCGCGACGAAAGATTTCTTTACATACATGCGGGTTTCAAGTGCAGTGCTTGCAGAGTCGCGCCTGGACAGGCTACGCATCAGGTATCTTGAATTTCGCGGGAAAAAGTATTCCGGTGAAGGCGGTGTTAGCAAATTTGTCTTCTCACATTGGTTCTGGGGAGCACTTGGTGCAGTGGGCTCGGTAGCCAGCATCTATTCACTGTGGAAATGAAATTTATCCTTTCAACCCGCGTAGGTGCGAATAGCCTCGCGTATTCGCACGCATGACTTGTGATGATTATTGATTTTTTATAGAATTCGACCAGCAAATGAAGGGTTTCAAAATTATGAGAGAGGCTATTGTAAATTGCATTCTGGCCCTCTTACCGGATGACTCGTAACTCCCAAAAAAGAAAGATTATTTTGGCTTGTGCGAAATACCTAAAGCGCTAAATCACTTACTTATTACCAATATTACAACTGGTCATCAATCCAAATTTCGATACCACCGAAGCCGTTTACCTGTCGTTTAATGTTTGCATGTGCGATAGCAAAACCAACTGTGGTCAATAGAAAAGTTGGCATAGAGGAGTTATCCCATACATCAAATAATTTCTCCATATATGGTCGAAGATTGACAATCAACTTTTGCACAGCTTTATCGTCGATTTTTCCACGTTGAAATAGACTAAAAATCTTTTCTCGATCTAGTTCCGAAACGTTTTCCTTGGAGAAACTCGCGTCCAGACTCATTTTATTCAAGCTTTTAATCTGTAGACGATCCGGGTTATTTAGGTATGGGATAACAAACTTAGTAATCACTTCGGGCGATATATCTAAGGATTCAATCGTTTGAATATCAAATCCCTCTAAAAAAAGGCCGTGAAAGGCAATTCCCAAAGTCCCAGCCAAACGCGATCCAGCAACTCCCATAGCACCACACCCAGCAAATTGCAAATGTTGAAAATTTGTTGTATTTTTTGACATCTTTGAAATGAACGGCTTTATATGAATATCCAGATAATCGCCAAAAGTATCAAAGTTAATTACATTCTTTGGAGTAACATGTTTACATAAAAACATAACGGCTAGCAGAGCTAATTGTGTATCTGTAAGTTTAGGGGCAACATTGAGAGATTCGTTTAAAACGATTTCTCGAATACTTCGCGGAGCTTCCTTACATTGGTCGACAAGCAAGTCGATTAGTAAATCACCTAAGTCACGATCACCACTGCGCACATATGCCTTTTGCACGGCGCCCAGGGCAATTTGAAAACTCGGATCATTTGCTTTTTGCAGTCCAAGAGGATATTCAGTACTAAATTTATTTATTACGCGCTCAGTTATTTCTTCAACTCTAATTTCAGCGATTTCCTTAGCCTGCCCAGATAACTGACTGAAATTTTCACGGTAAATGTCCAGCGCAATGTCTCGAACATCTTTGTAGGTGAGGCCTAAACTTAAGTTACCACCCACTTGCAGAGCAACCCCGCCCTAAGCGACTGTTTGACTTTGCCCAGTATTTAACATAGCACTCCCTAACCTTCAATCGGATGCGGTCAAAGTCAATCGACACAAAACTAAGCAGCATCCTTAAAATAAAAAAATGACAGAAATTTTTTTTCAGTCCCAATGAACATCAATCGTGATTTATTTTGACATCACCGCCGACCTGGACGTTAGTCGAGTGGGAAGCTGCTTTCTGATTCTGTGTTACTCCTCTGGAACGCCCCTTGGCAATCCCTGCAACTATTAACCCAATAATGAATACGCCAATCCCGCTAAATACCCATTCGACATTTCTTGCAAACCAAGCAATTAGTTCATTCATGTGCTGCTCCTGTAAATGTGTATATCAGTAAATTCGAACAAAATATCGGGTGTTTCCACAATGCAAATTTAGAAAGATTTTTTATTAAGTATTACACAGAATTGTTTTTTATTGCACACCGTAATAATTTATTTAAAAACCAACCACGCCCGCGACACCACCGCCATCGCGATCAACGAAGTGGCACTTCTCGCCTAAATCCCCCTCCCCAACCGCCAGGAGATCCACCGCAATATCACCTTAAGCAAATACAACCCCTACCTAAAAACCACCGTTGTCAACCGCGCCATCGCTGGCAAGTCAATGAAGTGCTACATATTCAAAGGGCGGATTGAATGATTGAGGCCATGGCTGGTTAGTTCCGCCTGCGTGTTTAGAACATAGCCGCACTGCCTATTTGTCAGTTCGGCTAATTATTGGCAATACCTTGCACCCTCAACGTAAATAAATTTATTGCTATTGCGAGTTTGGACGGTTACATTTGCATGCTGAAAATATAACGACATTAACCCTCAATAGGAACAGCAGATGTTTAGTTTATTTAAGAAGCAACCACCTCAAGAGCCGCCGAAGACTAAGCAAAACCCGCCAACCAAAACTATTCCAAAGGCACCTATGGAAATATGCGTGCCTGACCGCGTTCGGTTAGAAGAAGCACCGAAATTCTCTGGCAAGACCATATCCTTCTTGGTCTATTCTGACAGCGACATCAATACCATTGAGTATGATCCCAAAGAAGGACGTGTAGATTCGAGCGATGACGAACTAAAACAGTTCCTAATACAAGTTGAAGAGAGTCAGCAGATGGCAAAAATTTTCTCGCAATGTAAAGCTATTCTTTATCCAACAAAAGAAGAGAATTCGCTCGGCCATCTGGCCTGTATTCAAGACGGAAAATTTTATAGTTTTGACTTATATGAATTGTCCAATGATCCCATCATAAAATGGGAGTTACATCGCACAGTTCGCTTGGTTGACATTGAACCCTACGGGCCAGACAACGCATTTAAACCGACGCCAAGTTGATAAAAACTGGTTCGCGCAACCCGCGTAGGTACGAATAGCCCCGCGTATTCGTACGCATGTGACAGGGCCACTTAGCCTTCTTTTTAATAACTTATCCTGAATCCCTCAAAACTGACTGAAAGCGATACGTTTGGCGATTCTGCTTTGAATATTACATCGGGTCCGGTAGCATGACTTTTTCGGGTCTCATCGGCAAGCTACGTAAACGACGGCCAGTTGCATGGAAGATAGCATTACTGATTGCGGCAGCCACGCCTATCAAACCAATTTCGCCTACACCTTTTGCACCCAGACGGCTAACGATGCGGTCATCTTCTTCGACAAAAATCACATCGATATCATGGATGTCTGCATTCACGGCGATGTGATATTCGGCAAAGCTGTGATTCATTAAACGCCCCAGCTTGTGGTCTATACAGCTTTCTTCCAACAATGCCTGGCTGATACCCCAGATCACGCCGCCGGCGATCTGGCTGCGGGCTGTGTTGGTGTTGATGATCTGCCCGGCAGCGACTGCGCTGACTACACGTGTAACACGCACAGTGCCGAATGTTTCATCCACTCTGACTTCGCAAAATACTGCGGAGTGAGTGGCGCGCTGGTATTTGTGCTGTTTGATTAGAGATGGCAACATCAGGTATTTTTCTTCTATGCGCGTTTCGCCTACTGCAGACATGATTTCTGTCAAAGTAACTGTCGTATCCGCTTTTCCACGGATGCGCATGCTGCCGTCAGCAAATTCCACCTGCTTGAAGGTGGCTTTGGCAAAGCGTGATTCAGGCATTTTCTTTGCCAGCTTGAACAAGTGTTTTTGCAATTTCTCACATGCGCCTTGAACTGCCGAACCTATCGTCGTGACGTGAGATGAACCTCCTTCCACCGGTGCTGTCGGCAAGGTGGAGTCACCTAACTGGAAAATGACTTTTTCCAGCGGCAGGCCCATGCTTGTTGCAGCAATCATGGCCATGGCAGTGTAAGTGCCTGTCCCTATATCAGAAGCAGCACTGCTGACGACCAGATGACCATCTGCATGTAACACCGCACTGACGCGTGCAAAGAGTTGCATGGCATCCCATATACCGGTAGCCATGCCATAACCGATGAGTTCATTCCCCTCCCGCATGGAGCGTGGCTCCAGAGGCCGGTTTTGCCAGCCAAAGCGGGCGGCGCCTTGTTGGTAGCAGGCGCGCAGTTCCTTGGTCGAATACGGCAAACTGGTGGATGGATCAATATCGGCATAATTTTTCAAACGAAATGCGAGCGGATCCATGCGTAGCTGGTAAGCCAGTTCATCCATCGCCACTTCCAGTGCATGAACACCCTGCGCAGCACCGGGTGCACGCATATTCATTGGACTGGATTGATCCAGACTGACCAGTTCATAAGCGAGTTTGATGTTGTCGCATGCGTATAGCTGACCAGACCAATTGACGACGGTTTCTACATATTCTTCAAAGCGGGATGTAGTTGTGATTGCTTTATGGATGATTGCCTTCAGCGTGCCATCCTGGTCGGCGGCCAGCTTCACCGTCTGCACGGTTTCAGGCCTATGGCCTATGCCAAACATTTGCTGCCGCGTCATAACGACTTTAACGGAGCGTTTTAATTTCAAGGCAGCCATCACGGCCAGGGGAAGCTGATATTGCGGCCGCAAGCCAGCACCGAAGGCACCACCCACATACGGATTTCTTACCGTGACTTTATCACTGGAGAGACCGAACACCCGGCTGACATACCAGCGGCTGTTTTGTGAACTCTGGGTCTTGTCATAGATCATCAAATGACCGTCATCACCACGAATTACTGTAGTGGCAAACAATTCCATGGGATTGTGATGTTCGGCAGCGTTGTCGTATTCGGCGTCTATTTTGAATGCCGCTTGTGCATAGGCCTCATCAGCACTACCTTTTTCCCTGGGCGGTGGCGAGCCACCACGCGTATTGCCTGGTTCCCGACTATGCCGCAGGTTGCTCTTCAGGTCGGTCTCATATTCTTCAATATCTGCATGAACTTCTACCAGCGAAGCGGCATGCCGTGCGGCCTCGAACGTCTGCGCCAGTACCAACGCCACTGGTTGTCCGCTATACAAAATCTTGTCGTCGTACAGAGGGCGAAATGGCGATCCACCGGGTGCAGTCATGTCTTTATAGAACAGATCAAAAGAGCGTATTTTGGGCCGGTTTGTGTGGGTGATGATATCGATCACACCTGGTACGGACAAGGCAGGGCCCAGTACAAAATCGGTGATGCGTCCTTTACAAATATTGCTATTAACCACTACCCCATACAGCATATCTGCATCATCAAGGTCAGCAGCATAATGCGCCTGACCAGTGACCTTGTCACGGCCATCAATGCGGGAGACCGGCATGCCTGTAGTAACGTAACCTGTTCCTTGATCAGCGACAGGGCTGCGCAAGGCGCGGATAAGGTCTGTCATGTCACCACTCCTGCGACATCTGCCTGGCGGCAAGAAGAAGCGGCAGCCAATTCCAGGGCACGTATAATTGCACGATGTGCCATGCTGAGCTTAAAGTTATTATTGCCCTGCCCCTGCGCATCTTTCAACAAATAGTCTGCAACCCTGACAAACGCTGCGCTTGTTGGTAGTTCGCCTGCCAGCAAGGCCTCAGCCTCAGGCAAGCGCCATGGTTTGTGAGCGACACCGCCAAGGGCAATGCGTGCCTCGTTTATGCTGCCATCATCTGCGATGTCGAGTGCAACAGCTACTGACACCAGTGCAAAGGCATACGATGCGCGGTCACGCAATTTCAAATAGGTGCAGTGGTTTACAAATTGCTGCGCAGGTGGCAATTCGATATGTGTAATAAGTTCGCCTTCTGCCAGACTGGTATCCATATCGGGTCTGTCGCCCGGCAGGCGATGAAAATCTGAGAATGCAATCTGCCTTGATCCATTTACAGAGCGGACATGGACGATTGCCTGCAGGGCAGCCAGGGCCACGCACATGTCCGAAGGATGGGTAGCGATACACATTTCGCTGGTCCCAAGTATCGCGTGCTGGCGATTAAGGCCAGCGATGGCAGGACAGCCACTGCCAGGCCGCCGTTTATTGCATGGCACGGCGACATCATAAAAATACACGCAACGCGTTCTTTGCAATAAATTCCCACCATTGCTCGCCATGTTGCGAATTTGGGCGGATGCTCCCGACAGTATCGCGTGAGACAGCAAGGGGTAATGCTGCCTGACCAAGGGGTGGTAAGCGGTATCAGCATTACGGACCATCGCACCAATCAGCAAGCCTCCAATGGAGCTTGGCTCTATAAGCGACAAAGGCAATTGACTGATATCAACGAGACTGACTGGTGTTTCTACATGCTCCTTCATCAAGTCAATCAGATTGGTGCCACCTGCAATGAATTTTGTTTCTCCTGGTATTCCAATGCCTACTTGTCGCAAAGCCTCTGCAACGTCTTCAGGGGCGGAGAATGAAAAGGAATTCATTTTGCTGCCGTCCCGGGCAGCACGTCCGCCGCAGTATTGCTTACTGGCATAGTCAAGCCCATGACCGTGGTAATAGCTGCCACGATTTGAGGATAAGCGCCGCAACGGCACAAATTACCACTCATCAACTCACGAACGTCATCCGCAGTTCTGGCCTCGCCTTCCGCCATCATGCCTATTGCAGAGCATAGTTGACCAGGTGTGCAATAACCACATTGCAGGGCATCATGTTGTATGAATGCCTGTTGCAAAGGGCTCAGCACGCTTCCTTCAGCCAGGCCTTCTACAGTAGTGATGTCAGCATTATTTTGCATGACGGCGAGCGTAAGGCAAGCATTGATGCGTTTGCCATTCACTAACACCGTACAGGCACCACATTGCCCATGATCGCAGCCCTTCTTGGTGCCGCTTAATTTGAATTTTTCACGCAATAGATCAAGCAAAGTAACCCAGGCCTCAACCTCGGTTTTTTCTACCTGGCCATTGATCGTAAATTGCACGGGATAAAGAGTGTCGGCAGCGGCATTCATTATTATCTTTCTTGGCTAGCTGATAGTTATATCTAAGGTATGTCTAAGGCCAAGAGTAAAACCGGTAGCTGGTTTTCACTGTACGTTTGCGTACATAAATATTTGCTAAATTCGCTGAATTTGCTGAAAAATCAATGCTTACCTTTTCTGACATGGATAGTGCGCGTTCTCCTACGCTGGTCCTACTCCCTCAAAAACATATCTTCTTTACCATGTATTTACTGATTGCAAAGCACTACAAGTAGTGATCAGTGAAGTATGCGACCGCGGCAATCAGCGGAAAACTTTAAGGAGTTTAGTATGCCTACACAAGCAAACAACAACCAACCTCAAAAATCTGGTAACTCTCAAGGCGGCACTCACGAGCAACACGTGAAAGCCGGTCAACAAAGTCACAAAAACGATGCCCAAGGCTCAGGCCAGGGTTCTAAATCTGTTAGCGGCAACAACACTGGCAATCAACAACGTAACGATTCCAAATCCGCTCCGGATTCAAAAAATCGCTAACTCCTTATTGCTATTTACATTAAATAGCAGCAACTGTTATTTGTGTACGCCAATCGGATAAAGCATTCGGTAAGCTTAAGCAAGCACAATAAACAGAATGTAAGGAAAGAACAGGTTTGGAAATTTGAAATTAGTACGTGTAAGCCATCTTGCATTGCGATGTTTCACTATTCCAAACCTGTTAGGCCTTAATGATGCGTCTTGATGTCCTGCACATCGATCAGACTTCCCCACATTTTCATCATTTGCCCTTTTTCAGACAAAGTGGACATATCTACGGTTCTTTAATTCATCTGATTAGCCACTCTCCTACTTTGTGATATCAAAAACTCTGATAGAACACTGCACGACACTACCCTATCCTGACACTCAATCTAAAAACAAAAAACAGGTTGAGACATGACATCCATAACGCAATCAAAAATAACGCCAGCAAAAAAGCAAACTGCAAGCAACGCCATATTTAAAAGTATGCAAACAGTTTCCTTGATAAAAAGTGATGTGCAATTTGCTGCAAAAAAGGCAGGCTTGTCTTATGTCAGCGATCAGACGCCGGGGATACGCAGATACCCAGTCAAGCGACGTGGAAAGACTGCATTCAGATACCTGACGCCACAAGGGAAACCATTAAAGGATGACCTGACACTGTCGCGTATAAAGTCTTTGGTGATTCCTCCGGCATGGACAGATGTCTGGATTTGCGCGCAAGACGATGGCCATATACAAGCCACCGCACGGGATGCGCGACAACGCAAGCAATACCGTTATCATAAAAATTGGCGCAGCATCAGGGATGAAGCCAAATACGGCAATATGCTGCAGTTTGCATCGGCCTTGCCCTCGATACGTGAAAAAGTAAGCAAGGCTCTGGCCATGAAGGGCTTGCCACGCGAAAAAGTAATCGCTACTGTTGTGTCGCTCATAGAGAATACCAGCATGCGCATAGGCAATGATGAATATGCGCGCACCAATCAGTCATACGGCATCACCACCCTGAAAGGCAAGCATGTGCATTTGCATGGCACCCAGCTTGAGTTTGATTTTCGTGGCAAAAGCGGGGTCCAGCACACTATCAGTCTGCGCGCGCCGAAGTTAAGCCGCATCATCAAATCCATGCTGGACCTGCCCGGTCAGACGCTGTTTAAATATCTGGATGAAGATGGTCAACCACATGCCATTAATTCCACTGAAGTAAACGATTACATACGCAGTGCTGCCAATGGCGATTTTACCGCAAAAGATTTCAGGACCTGGGCAGGAACCACATTTACCGTGCAAGCCTTAATGGAAATTGGTGCAGCAGATACGCAGGCGACAGCGCGTAAAAACCTGGTCGTAGCAATCCGCCAGGTCGCGAAGAAACTGGGTAATACCCAGGCAGTTTGCCGCAAGTGTTATATCCATCCGCAAGTCGCAATTTCATATATGGAAGGAACGCTGGCAGAAGAGTGGCAGGCCTGCAGCCGTGCAGCAAAGAAAGGGAAAACTGCGCTGGCGGAAGATGAGGCGATACTTGCCAGGCTTTTGGATAAATGGCAAAAATAAATTCAGAAGCATCAGGTTCGTTGCCTAGGGATGGTGTCGGTACAAGCCAAATTCATTTGAAATTGCCTGGTAATGCCATGCAAGATTGAGCTTGCTGCCATTGTAGCTGGCTAAATCTGCATCCAGCATGCCAAATGGTGTGAGGCTGGCGGCAAATAAACGTAGTGCCCTGTGGCGCAAAGCAACGCCAAAACTGGCGAGTGCCTTGCGACAACTGATCAATTCAAACTCATTGAAGGAAGTATCGGTAACCAGACTGAACTGTGACCAGATAAGATTTTTTTGCAAGTCATCCCTCAATATCAAATAACCGTCTTTTTCCTGAAAATAATCCATCAAGCTGCTGCGCCCTCCGCTTTGCAGATAATTTTTTTCATATTGAGGGAATTTTTCGAGAGCAAACCCGGTATCTGCCATTTCCTGCAAAAGCAATTCGTTGGAACAAGTGACATAGATTGTCGCTTTGTCATAGACCTGCTCCTCTTCCAGCAAAATGACCAGAGTGTAAATCTCTTCTATGCTGGAACAATCTGCAATCCATATCCTGGTATGAGCATGTGAACGCAGCCATGGCGATAATTGATTGCGCAAGAATTGCAGCCGCTGCGGCTCATCAAACAGTGCAACCGGGCATAGTAACAGGATGCGTAATACGGCATCCCAGTGCGAGCTGTCATGCAAGATGCTGTCTTGCAATGCAGAATAGGTTTTAATCCCATACTGCTTCATCACCACACTGAATTTATCTGCCAGCACCTGACGGTCAAAACCGCGGAAGTCATCACCGCGATAGCGGTAGATGGCTTCCAGCAGCATGTCGAGTTCTATCTCCTCGACTTTTAATACGTTCATCACAGCCTGCTTTACTCGGTCAGCCAGACACGCATCAATGACAACAATTGCGCACTATCCACCGGTTTGGTGATGTAGTCTGAAGCTCCTGCTTCAAAACATTTATCCCGATCACCTTTCATGGCCTTGGCTGTCAGGGTGATGATGGGCATGCTCTTGAACTTGGGTATTTTCCTGATGGCGCGCATGGTGTCGTAGCCATCCATTTCCGGCATCATGATATCCATGAGGACAATCTCAATATCAGGGTCCTGCTCCAACAGTTCTATACCGTCCCTGCCATTTTCTGCAAAGACCACGATCATGTCCTGCCTTTCAAGCACGGTCGTGAGGGCAAAGATATTGCGCAAATCATCATCCACGACAAGTACTTTGCGCCCCGCCAGGCTGCCATCGGATGCATGCATGTCTTCCAGCATGCGCCTTTGCAACTCGGGCAAATCAGCAGGCGAACGATGCAGGAATAAGGCCGTTTCATCCAGCAGCCGCTCAGGTGAACGGGCGTCCTTGACGACAATGGTTTTTGCGACCTTGCGTATCTTGGTGACTTCCTTGCGCGATAACTCCTTGGCGGTATAGATGATGACCGGCAAGTCCCTGAGCTTTTTATCCTTGCTGATGGTTTCCAGCAATTCAAAACCATCAATATCGGGCAAGGTCAGGTCCAGCACCATGCAATCAAAATGGGTGTGCTTCAATGCTTCCAGCGCTTTCTGACCGCTTTCCACAGCCGTGATCTGTACATCATGCTCGCCTATCAGTTCGACTATGCGGGCACGCTGCAAGTCTTCATCTTCTACTACCAGCAAACTGCGTTTTCCTCTGAAAAGGAATTGCTGTATGCGGTTGAATTCTTCTTCCAGTCGCTCGCGCTTGATGGGCTTGGTGAGGTAAGAAATGGCACCGTGCTGCAAGCCGCGTTCACGCTCATTGGAGTTGGACATAATATGCACAGGAATATGCCGCGTGCCCGGGTCGCGCTTGAGGCGGTCCAGTACGGTGAAGCCATCGCAGTCTGGCAAATCTATATCCAGCAGGATGGCGGTCGGGCTGTAATCACGGGCCAGTGTCAGCGCAGCATCACCGCTTTGGCTGACTATGCCCTTGAAGCCTTTTTCTCTCGCAAAAGCCAGCAAGATGGCGGAAAAACGACTGTCATCTTCGACGATCAATAAAGAGGGGTCACCACTGGCGATCATATTCCTGTCATCAAATGCCGCTTCACCTTCAGCATAGTTCAGGCTCATGGTTGCTGCTTCGTTAGCCATGGATCGTGACGTACCTTCAGCACTCGCAGTTGCTTCCAGAACTCTGATGAGCATGGGTGTGCTTGACGCCGTATTTTGTTGCGGTGTCTGGCTAATCAGACCTGCGCCGCTGTATGGCAAGAACAGGGTAAATGTACTGCCGCTGCCGACTATACTGGTCACGCGAATTTCGCCTCCCAGCAGGCGTGCCAGTTCGCGGCTGATGGAAAGACCCAGCCCTGTACCACCGTATTTGCGCGCAGTACTACCGTCGGCCTGCTGAAATGCTTCAAAAATCAGTTGCAACTTGTCGCTGGCGATACCAACGCCGGTGTCGGCAACAGAGAATGCCAGCACGGCATCGGCATGACTCAATTGCGGAAGATCAGGCGTCCAGCCCGACTGCACGACACCTATGCTGAGCCTCACTTCGCCACGCGAAGTAAATTTGAAGGCATTCGACAGCAGGTTTTTAAGAATCTGCTGCAAGCGCGTTGTATCGGTCTTGATTGCTGCTGGCAAACCCTGATCCAGGGTGATGGAGAAATTGATGTTCTTGGCTTCTGCCATATGGCGGAAAGTACGTTCAACATAAGACGCCAGTATGGGCAGGCGCGATTCACTGAGTTCCAGCGTGACCGTGCCGGATTCTATCTTCGACAAATCAAGGATATCGTTGATCAGCGTCAGCAAATCACTGCCAGAGCCGAAAATGGTCTTGGCGTATTCGACCTGGTTACCAGACAGATTGCCCTGCGGATTGTCGCTTAGTTGCTGGGCCAGGATCAGCAGGCTGTTAAGTGGAGTACGCAATTCATGCGACATATTGGCCAAAAACTCGGACTTGTATTTGGATGACAAAGCCAGTTGCGTTGCTTTTTCTTCCAGCGCCAGTTTGGCTTGTTCCACTTCGCGATTTTTGCGTTCCACCTCAATATTTTGATCGGACAGCAGACTGGCTTTTTCTGCCAGTTCCTGGTTGGTCTGTTGCAGTTTCTGCGCCAGTGACTGCGATTGTGTCAACAGGCTTTCTGTACGGCTATTTGCTTCAATGGTATGCAAGACCACGCCGATGGATTCCATCAACTGATCAAGGAAACCCATATGTGTTTGTGTAAACTTGTCCAGCGAAGCAATCTCAATCACCGCCTTGACCTGCTGTTCAAACAGGATAGGCAAGACCACGATATTGGTAGGCGGTGCAGAGCCAAGGCCGGATGACACCTTGATATAGTCACGCGGTACATTGGTCAGCCATACCCTGCTCTTTTCCAGTGCGCACTGCCCTACCAGGCCTTCACCCGGCAAGAAAGAAGTTGGCAACTTGCTGCTGGAGCGGTAACCATAGCTGGCAATCATTTCCAGCAAAGGTGCGTCGTTATTCGAGTCCATCATGTAGAACACGCCATGATGGGCAGATACCAGCGGTGCAAGTTCAGACAGGATCAGTTTGGTAACTGTACTCAGATCACGCTGGCCTTGCAGCAAACGGGTAAAGCGCGCCAGGTTGGTCTTGAGCCAATCCTGTTCGGCATTTTTTTGCGTCGTCTCTTTGAGGTTACGGATCATCTCATTGATATTGTCCTTCAAGTCAGACACCTCGCCACGTGCTTTCACTTGAATCGAGCGTGACAAGTCACCCCGAGTTACAGCCGTTGCCACTTCTGCAATCGCACGTACCTGAGTAGATAAATTGGCGGCAAGCTGGTTGACGTTTTCGGTCAGATCTTTCCAGGTGCCTGATGCGCCCGGCACACTGGCCTGGCCACCGAGCTTGCCTTCTACCCCCACCTCACGCGCAACAGTCGTTACCTGGTCAGCAAACACGGCCAGCGTATCTGTCATCTCATTGATGGTATTTGCCAGCGAAGCAATCTCTCCCTGTGCTGCCACCGTCAGTTTCTTTTTAAGATCACCATTCGCCACCGCAGTCACCACACCGGCGATACCGCGCACCTGTTCAGTCAGGTTGGCTGCCATGAAGTTGACGTTCTCCGTCAAATCTTTCCAGGTGCCGCCTACCCCTTTTACCTGCGCCTGCCCGCCGAGCTTGCCTTCAGTCCCCACTTCACGCGCTACCCGCGTTACTTCAGATGCGAATGAGCTGAGCTGATCCACCATGACGTTGATGGTGTCTTTTAATTCGAGAATTTCGCCCTTGACATCTACCGTGATTTTTTTGGACAAGTCGCCATTCGCCACCGCCGTCGTCACGTCGGCAATATTGCGCACCTGGCCTGTCAGGTTGGATGCCATGAAATTGACGTTATCCGTCAAATCTTTCCAGGTGCCGGAAGCACCGGGTACATTCGCCTGACCACCCAGACGACCTTCAGTACCCACCTCCCGCGCGACACGAGTCACCTCAGACGCGAAGGAATTAAGCTGATCCACCATGGTATTGATGGTGTCTTTCAACTGCAAAATCTCACCACGTACGTCCACAGTAATTTTCTTGGACAAATCGCCATTGGCCACCGCCGTCGTCACGTCGGCAATATTACGCACCTGTGATGTCAGGTTACCCGCCATGGAATTCACAGAATCTGTCAAATCTTTCCAGGTACCGGCCACGCCCGGCACATTGGCCTGACCGCCTAGCTTACCTTCAGTACCCACCTCACGCGCTACCCGCGTTACTTCAGATGCAAATGAGCTAAGCTGATCCACCATGACGTTGATGGTGTTTTTCAATTGCAGAATTTCACCCTTAACGTCTGCCGTGATTTTCTTGGACAAGTCGCCATTCGCCACCGCTGTTGTCACCTCGGCGATATTGCGCACCTGACCTGTCAGATTGGATGCCATGAAGTTGACGTTATCGGTCAAATCTTTCCAGGTACCGCCCACGCCTTTCACGAAGGCCTGTCCACCGAGCTTGCCTTCAGTACCTACTTCACGCGCAACGCGTGTTACCTCTGACGCAAACGAGCTGAGCTGATCCACCATGACGTTGATGGTGTTTTTGAGTTCCAGAATCTCACCTTTGACATCGACCGTGATTTTCTTCGACAAATCACCTTTTGCCACCGCTGTCGTCACATCAGCGATGTTACGTACCTGCCCTGTCAGGTTGGATGCCATGAAGTTGACGTTGTCGGTCAAATCCTTCCAGGTACCAGCAACGCCGGGCACATTCGCCTGGCCGCCCAATACACCTTCGGTACCGACCTCACGTGCCACCCTCGTTACTTCAGACGCGAACGAACTGAGCTGATCCACCATGACGTTGATGGTGTTCTTCAATTCCAGAATCTCACCCTTGGCATCGGCGGTAATCTTTTTCGACAAGTCACCATTCGCCACCGCCGTCGTCACATCAGCAATATTCCTCACCTGCCCCGTCAAGTTACCCGCCATGGAGTTAACCGAATCGGTCAGATCTTTCCAGGTACCTGCAACACCAGGTACATTCGCCTGGCCACCGAGTTCACCCTCTGTACCCACTTCACGCGCCACCCGCGTTACTTCTGACGCGAACGAGCTCAGTTGATCCACCATGACGTTGATAGTATTCTTCAATTCCAGAATCTCACCCTTGGCATCGGCGGTAATTTTTTTCGACAAGTCACCGTTCGCCACCGCCGTCGTCACGTCGGCAATATTCCTCACCTGCCCAGTCAGGTTACCCGCCATAGAGTTGACCGAGTCGGTCAGATCCTTCCAGGTACCTGCCACGCCTGGCACATTGGCCTGCCCGCCCAATTTACCCTCAGTACCCACTTCACGTGCAACGCGGGTTACTTCTGACGCAAATGAGTTCAACTGATCCACCATGACGTTGATGGTGTTTTTGAGTTCCAGAATCTCGCCTTTAACATCGACCGTGATTTTTTTGGACAAGTCACCATTCGCCACCGCTGTTGTTACCTCGGCGATATTACGTACCTGATCAGTCAGGTTACCCGCCATGGAATTCACAGAGTCAGTCAAATCCTTCCAGGTACCACCCACACCTTTTACCTGCGCCTGGCCACCTAGCTTACCTTCAGTACCCACTTCACGCGCCACCCGCGTTACTTCAGATGCAAACGAGCTGAGCTGGTCTACCATGACGTTGATGGTGTCTTTCAATTGCAAGATCTCGCCTTTGGCATCGGCCGCGATTTTCTTGGACAAGTCACCATTTGCCACTGCCGTGGTGACTTCGGCGATATTCCTCACCTGCCCGGTCAGATTGGATGCCATGAAGTTGACGTTATCTGTCAGATCTTTCCAGGTGCCACCCACACCCGGCACATACGCCTGCCCGCCCAACTTGCCTTCAGTACCCACCTCACGCGCTACCCGCGTAACCTCGGATGCGAACGAACGCAACTGATCGACCATGGTGTTGATAGTGTCTTTCAACTGCAAAATTTCACCGCGTACATCGACCGTGATTTTCTTGGACAAGTCGCCATTCGCTACCGCTGTCGTTACATCGGCGATATTACGCACCTGCGATGTCAGATTACCCGCCATAGAGTTGACCGAGTCAGTCAAGTCTTTCCAGATACCCGCCACACTGGGCACATTTGCCTGTCCACCGAGCTTGCCCTCAGTACCAACTTCGCGCGCCACCCGGGTTACTTCTGATGCGAAAGAACTGAGCTGGCTCACCATGGTGTTTGCTGTCGTCGCAGCACTGAGGAATTGCCCTTGCAAAGGCCGTCCATCGACTTCCAGCGCCATGCTTTGAGAAAGATCACCCTTTGCCACGGCGCCGATGACCCTGGCCATCTCCGTCGTGGGCCGGACCAGATCGTCGATCAGGGAATTGACAGAATTGACGATAGTGCCCCAGTCGCCCTCTGCGCGCACGGATGAAGCACGTTGCAGCAAGCGCCCTTCCTGGCCCACCAATTGACTGACATTCAGGATGCCCTGGGTCATATGCGAGCTGTTTTCGATGATCTCGTTTAAGGTGTCAGCGATCTTGCCGTTGAGGCCAGTCAGGTCAGAAGGCATCTTAACCGAGAAATCACCCTTCTTGAGCGCAGTCAATGCGGCGAGTAATAGCTTGGGATCAAGTGTTTCTGAAATGTCAGTTAGCGTGTTCATTCTGGCCTTTTAAGCGATGAGATTGGTAGCAAACGGTGCAAGATACTATCTCTGAGTATCTTCGCTGGCGTTTGACTGATACTGATGCAAGGAATGTCTGAAAATATCAAAATGACACATGTATTTTGCAGTGCTGTAAACAATGAAAACGACCATGAAAGCAACGACGAGAGCAATATTGAAAAGCTGCAAACAATTTTCAGTGGCATTCACGTAATTTTTCTTTCCGTGAAATGAAATACGGTGACATAATTTACTGCAAATTTAAGGATTTGTGACAATTCGGCATTTATATAATGATCAATGTGTCTCCAACCGGAAACGCAGCGGCGAGGAATTCAGTGGAAGCAAAATATAGACCCAAGATTCTGGTAGTGAATGACGATACAGCGAGCTTATTTGCCTTAAGCGGTCTGCTCACGGCTTGGGCTGATGAAAACCAATGTTCCGTGGTCACAGCCAAATCTGGTGAAGACGCGTTACGTCACGTACTGCAAGATGACTTTGCCGTAATACTGCTGGACGTCAATATGCCGGGCATGGATGGATTTGAAACTGCAGAAGCAATACATAAGCGCGCCCGTTCCTCTTCCATACCGATTATTTTCATTACTGCTTTCCTCGCTGACGACCTGAATAAATTAAGGGCTTATCAGCAAGGTGCCGTCGATTATCTTTTTACGCCCATCATTCCCCAGGTGTTGCAGGCCAAGGTATCAGTGTTTGTGCAGCTGGCAAAAAAAAATCTGGAATTGAAAGCACAAACAGATGCTCTTGGTTTGCGTACTCTGGATTTGCAGACTGCCAATGACAAACTTCAGCGCGAAATAAAAGAAAGAAAAATAGCTGTTGAACAGAATGAAGCGAAAGATAAATTCCTGGCCATGCTTGGCCACGAATTGCGCAATCCCTTAAGCGCCATCACCAGCGCAGCATCCATCATCGGGTTTCCGGGTGCAAAAGCAGATAGTGTGGAACGTGCAAAAAAAATTCTCTCCAGACAATCACAGCATCTGACACGCATAGTCGATGATTTGCTGGATTTGGGGAGAGTGATGTCCGGTAAAATCGTACTCGACAAAACTGCCGTCAATCTTGCGGAAGTTGTCATGTCCTGCCTCGATAGCCTCAGAGCCAGTCGCCCTGTCGATAGTTACCAATGGACGATTGACCCTATCGACACGTGGATAGATGCAGATCCCACCCGCGCAGAGCAAATCATTACTAATTTGCTGGACAATGCCATCAAATATACGCCTGCTGGCGGCAAGATTACTATCAAAAATATGCTTTCGAATGGCAAAGTCAGCCTGATCATCAGCGACTCTGGCATAGGCATTGCAGAAGACTTGTTACCACAGATTTTCAATGTATTCGTCCAGGGAGAGCACTCTCTGGATCGCGCTAAAGGAGGCCTGGGTATAGGGCTGGCCCTGGTCAAGCAATTAGTCGAATTACATGGCGGCGATATTCTTGTGTTTAGCGAAGGCGAAAATTTAGGCAGCACTTTCTCTATCGTATTACCACAGGCTACACAAGGCGATCTCCTGGCTGAACATGAAGAGATTCGACGGCTGAAAACAACTAAAAAACTGCTGCTGATTGAAGACAATGAAGATGCCAGGGAAATGACGTCGCAATTATTGAAGGCGCACGGTTTCGAGGTGTTGGAGGCAGCTACCGGAGCAGAAGGAATTATCCTGGCTAAAGAAGAAAAACCTTGCATTGCCCTTATTGATATCGGCTTGCCCGGTATGGATGGTTACGAAGTGGCCAGGCATTTGCGTGCTGACAAGGACACCGGCAGCATGTACCTTATTGCGTTAACAGGCTATGGCCTCAGAGAAGACCATCGCCTGACGGCAGAAGCTGGCTTTGACTCTCACTTTGTGAAGCCATTAAAGCTGCAGCAACTCATACTCGTCATAGAAGCGCTGCAAGCTGGCTGAGAAATCACCGGAAATCAGGGCAAGCTGGTGACGTAAGCCCGGCTTTTTCTGCCCTGGACAATGGCGGAGCCGTGATTGACCATCAGGTCCTGCGCGTAAATCCATCCAGAATTTGCTGAACTTGACTCAACTCAAAAGGCTTGGTCAATACATGGCATGGGAAATTAACATAGGTTTGTATATGTGCACCATGACCGGATGAAAAAATAATATGCATGTCCGGCGCATCTTCTACCGCTTGCTTGCCAAGTGCAACACCTGACATCTTGGGTAAATTAATATCTGTCAACAACACATCGTACGATCGTTCCTGTAGCAATTCCAAAGCCCTTTCGCCACTACCTGCTGGAATAGGATGATGGCCAATCAAGTCCAGCATTTCGCAAAGCATTTCCAGCAAATCCGGGTTGTCTTCAACAACCAGAATATGCAAACCTGACTCTACCTGACTGCCGGTTTCAGTACCGGCTGAGGTTTCATGTCCATTCTCGGGGATTGAATTTATCATTATTATTTATCTCAGCTGAATCGCTCTGTCAGTAATCGCTCTGTCAGCGCCTCCACTGCACATCCAGGTCAGAGCGATATAAGTAATTATTTTATTTTTGCTTATTTTAAAAGAGACCGCATACTTAGTGGCTGTTGCCGTGACTGCTGCGGCAATAGTGTTAAGCCATCCTAGTGTTAAGCCATCTTGTTCACTGATGAAATGGTACTTGCAAAAATGATTATTCCATAGCAGTGAAATCTTAAAATATTGTCGGACAAGCCCTACAAGCACCTACGATTCACTTGCCCCGTTTGCCGCAATAAACTGTTCTAAATAATCAAGCTCTATAGGCTTGATCATATGTGCATTAAAACCTGCGCTCTGGCTGCGTTCTTTATCATGCTGCTGCCCATAACCAGTCAATGCAATCAGCCGTATTGTGCTGCCACCGGGTAATTCACGAATGGCTTTGGCAAGTTCATAACCGTCCATGCCTGGCAAGCCTATGTCAAGAATGGCAAACTCCGGCATCTCGAGTTTTACTTCGTTCAGTGCCTGTACAGGATCATAGACTGCCCTGACCTCATGCCCCATGGCTGAAAGCAATTCAAGCAGGGAATCAGCAGCATCGCGATTATCATCCACAACGAGAATACGCGCCTTGGTACCGGAGGGTACATGAGCCTGCTTTTCTTGAGGCTCTGCTACTTCCACCGTCAGCTTATGTGGCAAACTAATGGTAAAGCTGCTTCCCAAACCCTCACCCGGGCTTTCGGCCCGTACACTGCCATGATGCAGCTGCACCAGATTGCTGACCAATGAAAGACCTATTCCCAGACCGCCATCAGACCGGTCTACACTCCTGCCACCTTGCACGAAAAGATCAAAAATATTTGGCATCAGACTGGCAGAAATACCAACGCCATTGTCGCTGACACATATCTTGACTTCATCGTCCTTGTGATAAGTCACTAATGAAATTTCACCACCATCGGGCGTATATTTTGCCGCATTGGTCAGCAGGTTAGCGACGACCTGGGCCAGACGTGCAGGGTCGCCTACCCAGGTAATGGGTGCGACATCGAGCGTCAGATGGTGATTTTTTTTCTCCAGCAAATGGCTGGCCATCTCCAATGCCTTATTCATCACGTCGCGCAGATTGCTTGCGACCATCCTGAGCTGTACCTTACCGCTGGTTATTCTTGAAACATCCATCAGGTCATCGACCAGGCGCACCAGATGATCGACCTGTCGCTGGATAACAGCCTGCTCCTTGGTGACAGTAGGGTTACGCATTTTCATCAACTCAAGCGCAGTCACTATTGGTGCCAGGGGGTTACGCAGTTCATGGCCCAGCATTGCCAGGAACTCGTCCTTGGCGCGGGAAGTGACATTGAGATTGTCATTCAAGCGTTCGATCTCTGTACGGGCCAGCACCTGGGATGTAATGTCAATCGCAATGACCATCAAGCCATGCACCTTTTCATCGACACGGCGTATCGGTGCCAGGTTGTAAATATAATAGCGGTCTTCAGGTTCACCGCCATATAAACTGATACGTACTTTGGTTTCTTCAGATACAAAAGGACTGCCGTCCCTGAAAACCTGCTTGAATCTTGCGCGTACTTCCGAGTCAAGCAATTCCGGGAAAACCTGATCAAAACTACGTCCCACCACCATCACTTCCGGGCGGCCAATGATTTTGCAGTAAATAGGATTAGCCAGCTGAAAAACCAGGTCATCCCCCAGCATGATGGCTGTTCCTACAGGAGCATCGAAAAGCAGGCGATCTCTTTCAGCCGCCGCAAAATCACGGGCCAGCAAACTTTCCATATGTGTGAGCGCACGACAAACGACAGCAGTAAATTCATGCAGGAATTTGCTGTAAGCAGCATCAAACGGCAAGCGCTGCGACAATTCAAAAGTCAGTGAGCAATCATGATGGAAATGGAGTTCAAGCGCATGAATACTGAAATGCGTGTCCTTGTTTAGGCTGGCGGCATCTTCCTGATTGACGGCCACGGCCAGAATGTCGGCAGTATTCTCGGCAGCTACAGCACTGACAATCTCAAATATTTCCTCGCGGCTTTTGCAAAACGTCAGTCGCTCTGTCAGGGTGGACAAGCTACGTTGCCTGCGTTCAGCCAGAATCCGCGATGTAGTCTCGGTGCACACGACCAGCGTGCCGGCAATACGGTCATCGTCGCCATAGACAGGTGTATAGGTATAAGTCCAGTACACATCTTCCATGCGCGAATTGCGCCAGATAGGGACCAGATTATCTTCATACCAGTGGGCCTCGCCACCATTCATGACATGGCTTATCTGCGGCCAGATGACAGGCCAGATTTCTTGCCAGCATTCCTCCCCTGCCTGACCTAATGCAGCTGGATGTTTTCCGACACCGAAGCTCGGTACATAGGCATCGTTATATATCTGGATCAGTTTTGGCCCCCACCATAAAAACATGGGGTGCACAGAATTCATGACGATCGCCACCGTGGTTTTTAAGGCTGCGGGCCAGTTGTTGATAGGGCCAAGTTCTGTTCTGGACCAGTCAAACGCCCTGACCGCATCGCGCATAGGCGTCCCGCTGCCAATGAACGCCCACTGTGGATGGTTGTTCACAGGAACGCCAGAAGCATCTGCATTGTCATTCGGTGTCGGGGACATACTCGGTCCTGGAAATTGGTAAGCAGCAACATTGTAGCGCTATCCTTACCGGACAACATGTACATCTGCGGGACATGAGTAATTAGCTCTAAGCGTTTAACATGTATTGGGTGTCAAGGTTAACGCGAATTTGCTGTATTGGCAACTAGCGTGGAAGATGGATGTAAAAACGACAAAGTTCCGCAATAAATTTCCTTGTAGAGATAGAAGTGCGGAAATGTTGAAGCGGGCATCGGGGTAGCCCGCTTGCGCCGCCTTTTATTCTTGATAAGCCGCTCAAAGCTGGCGCGACAATTTTATCTGACTGGCTTGCTGAGGCTTGCGGGTTTCACGGGTTTCGCTGGTTTCGATTTTTTCAATCTCTGCCACATTCAGATATTTGATTTTTTGTACCGGATCAGAGAAAGAAATGTCTCTCGCAAGCAGTTCCCGCATAATCTTTAAATTGACCGCCTGCTGCGTGTCCATGTACAGCCCATATTCTGGTTTGAGCACATAATAAATGACCTCGAATTCGATGGAATTTCGGTCGAATAATTTCAGGTGGGCGCGGTCAAAACGCACTTCTGGCTGCTCTTCGACTATGTTGCGTAACATGGGTGGAACCTGCTCCAGTACATCAGGCGGCGTATCTGATGCGACCTTGACCACTAATTGCACGCGCCGGTCTTTCATGCGCTTGAAATTGCGTATGGTATTTTTCAGCAAATCAGCATTGGCAATAACAATCTGTTCACCACTATCGGCACGCAAGCGCGTGGTTTTCAAACCTACATGCTCGACCGTGCCAGAGATGCCATTGATATTGATCGCGTCGCCCACTTCAAAAGGTTTATCGACCGCAATCGCCAGAGAGGCAAACAAGTCACCCAGCACATTTTGTACCGCCAGCGCGATGGCAATACCGCCTATACCCAAACTGGCAATGAAGGCAGATACATTGATACCCACGTTTGACAACATGGCCAGCAAAAAAACCACCCACAATACAAATTGCAAGGCCCATACAATGACAGTATGCGAAACACGGTTGACTGGCGCACCATCTTCCGCGACCGATGTAAAGTAACGTTTGCTCAATACCTTGACGGTTTTATTGATCCACAAAGCGAGTTGCAAGCCAAATGCCAGAAACCACAAATGATTGACACGGTCACTCCAGCGCGCGGGCAAATCAAGCACGGCTACGCCTATCAATACAGAGGTAATCACCAGTGTAATATTGCTTGTACTACCCAGGATTTGCGGCACTAGCCTTGCAACATGCGCACTTTCATGCCCATTTTCTCCAATTTGTCCGTTACCGGGCTCATGATCTGCAAGCAGCCTGCGTTTGAAAAAACCTATCAAGGCATGCATGACAAAATAAGCAAAAACGGCAACGCCGCAAGCAGTAATCCAGCTAATCAGTGGAATGTCGAGAAAATGCGTATTGATGGTTGATTGAAAGGCTGATTGAAAATCCATAATTATCCTGAAATTTTTTGATTTACACCATGAGTACCGCCCTTGTATGCTCAGGCTGGAAATTGAACTGGCTGTCAGGCTTTAATCCTGATCTGACCCGGCGAAGCCATATTGGTACTGGCATAGACGGCTAGTGTGATGCCAGAAGTCTGGCAATATCGCTGGCTATAGTGTGACAAGTCTGCGTCTGATGATTTGCGCTGTTCATCGTCAACATGCTGCAGCGCTGGTCTGAAACGCGAGGCTGAAAGATTTTTACAGTCCCGCGCCCAGAACATGCGTCGTTACTGCAGGGATGGCAGAGTAATCTCGTCCTTGCGTTGCTGTATCGCTTCACCCAAAGAAACCAGATCAAGTTTTGCTTTTTTTGCCTTTGGAAACATCTCTGTTTCCTCTTCTTTCACATGATGCTCAATTTGTTCTGACAATACCTTGACTTTGGCATCATAGAGATCGTCACCTGGTTCCATGCTCAATATCTGGGCAATCAAATCCTTGGCGGCAGCATGTTCAACAGTGGCTTCATCCAGCATATCGTCGGTATTCGTCGTCGCTTCGCGTACGGCTGTATAAAAGATTTCTTCTTCAGCAATTGTATGCTTGGTGAGTTCCAGGCAAATTTGGTGAGCAATTTTTTTCTTGCTCACCAATGCCGTGTCACCCAGGCTTTCAAACTTGCTGAACAAAGCCTTGACGTTTTTATGATCTTGCTTGAGCAGGCTGACTGCATCTTGCGCTTTAGCGCCTTTGGTTTTCTTGGGGAGAACAACGGCAGGGATTTTTACAGATTTGGCTTTTGCCGCAGGAGTTGCAGTACGCATGATGTTTCCTTCAATGTCGTTAATGATGTCGTTGATGGTGTCGTTGATGAACCTAGGTTTTCGGCTAATTAATCAAAAAATAGTCTGAAGAAATACCTGTTGCAAATTCAGTAAAAAATCAGTCACACAGAAGAGAACAGGTAGATTCCATCTTAAAACCTGTACCTGTAAATGCGAGTAAGCCTCAGCCCCCAAGCCATGTAGGACAAAAAGCAGGGATTCTTGTCGCTGCAATTAAAGCTTTACATTATAAAATCCATTGATATACTCCATTAAACATCCAATTACCATCCATATGGATGCTAATTACAAGCAAAATCTAAAGTAAATACAAAAAAGGCATGCCATGAGCGTTACCGATATACGGCCCAAGGCCAGCGATACAGAAAAAATTACGATCAATCTTGGTCTGGTTGATCTGGGTCAGGTAGATCTGCTGGTGCAGGAAGGTTTTTATTCCAATCGTACCGATCTGATACGTACCGCGATACGCAATCAATTGCTGACGCATGCTGAAGTTATACGCCAGACCGTCACGCGCAGGAGTCTGGTACTAGGCATGCAGCATTACACCCGTGCCGATCTTGAAGCCGTGCGGGATGCTGGCGAGCATTTGCAAATACAGGTGCTGGGTTTAGCCAGCATTGCGGCGGATGTCAGCCCTGAACTCGCAGTTGCAAGCATCGCCTCCATCTCTGTGCTGGGAGCATTTCAGGCCAGCAGCGCGGTGAAGGCAGCCCTTGCAGACCGCATCAATTAACAATGAACAATGAACAATTAAGCATTGCCGCTATTCCTCGCGTCATTCTTCAAGCCATTCCGTAAGCTATTTCATATGCACACTGAAAGCACCACATGAATTTCAATCAAAATTTGCTGGCCCACATACGCAAGGCCAGCCTGTCCTGGCGCGATGCACAGGCATTTGCTCTACCTGCCCAGAACAGCATGAATCCGGAGCAATTGCAAAAATTAACCGCCGTCACAGAACTGATACAACGCACCCTGAATGATCACTTGCCTGGCATGGCAAAGACAGATAGCCATGCTAAGCCTGCGCCTGGGCGACAAGGCGACACATCGCAAGAGCCGTCTTTACATGATATCAACCCAGCTCCTGAAAAAAGGCCAGTCCCGCCATCAGCTAATACAAGATACATGGCAGACATCATTGATGCCGATGTGTCGCAAACGCAGAAAAATGGCAAGGCAGATGTCGGCCGTTTTGTTAGCGGCAGTTATGTCAATGCACACGGCAAACGTAGCTACAAACTATATATCCCTTCCGGCTACAATGGCGATAAAGGAAAAGCATTACCTCTGATCGTCATGCTGCATGGTTGCACGCAAGGGCCAGATGATTTTGCGACCGGCACGGGCATGAACCTGATTGCAGAACAACAGCAATGCCTGGTCGTTTATCCTGCTCAGGACCACGGAGCCAACTCATCGAAATGCTGGAACTGGTTCAAGGCGATGGATCAACAGCGCGACCAGGGCGAACCCTCGCTGATCGCAGGCATCACCCGTGACATCATGGCCAACTATCATGTCGATGCAGGCAGCGTATTTATCGCTGGTATGTCAGCGGGTGGTGCCATGGCAGCCATCATGGCAGATGCCTATCCTGAGCTCTATGCCGCAGTTGGCATCCATTCTGGCCTGCCATTTGGCGCAGCCAGTGATTTGCCATCAGCAATGGCGGCGATGCGTGGCGCAGCAAATCAGATGAAAAAACCGGTTGCAGGAAACGCCGTGCCTATCATCGTCTTTCACGGCGATCAGGATCATACTGTCAGTAGCAAAAATGCTGACCGCATCATGACACGATATTTGGACAGCAAGCAGTCAAGCGCATTGAAAGCCCAAAAAGAAGACGGTAACGGCAAGCTTGGCCGGCGTTATACACGCACGCGCTACGCTGAAAATGCTTCTTCACAACAAGCTGGCGCAAAACCTGCACCTGCCGAACAATGGGTCATCCATGGCGCTGGCCACGCCTGGTCGGGCGGTAATAGTCAAGGTAGTTTTACCGATGCAGCGGGGCCGGATGCCAGCCGGGAAATGCTGCGTTTCTTTTTGTCGCAAGTAAATCAGAATCAAGCGTAATGCGATAAAAATAAAAAGAGAAAACCTGATGCAATCACTATGCATCAGGCTTTTTCTTGTTCACCAGTGCCTTTGCCGTTCAGGCAGTTTATAGAGGTGGCCGCACGAATTCTTCGCGAACCCATAAGCGTGTTTTTGCGGCAGCGATGAAGTTTTTCAATTGATCTGTCGATATGACAGCATCGTCTTTATCAATGCCTGCCGCAGTCAACAACACTTCGCCGCCCGCATCATAAGCTATTGCTTTCAAGTGACTGAAGGCATCACTGACAAAGCCTTTCGCTGCCATATCCCGTTCCAATTTTTTTGCCGATGCATCAGACAAAATAATAGCGACAGCATCAAAGATAACTGAAGGGCTACCTGCCAGTTGGCCATCCACCTTGGCTTCTTTGCCATCTGATAAAAGTATGCCATTGATGCGCGGAGCAACAACTTTGCACTTACCCTCTGCCGCTTCAACAGCCGCTTTGACTTTGTCCAGTATCCTGGCATCTGAACCGTCGGCGATGAGAATACCAACTACGCGGCCCGTCAGGGTATCCTTCATTTTATCTATCAATCCCAAAGCTGGGGACTCAGGCAAGTCTTGTATCTCTGCGTGAGTAGCTGGCGCGGCTGGCAAGTTCTTGAGGCCCAGTCCGGCAGCGACGCGCTGCGCGAGGTCTTCATTGATATGCCGCATATGGCCGACCATGGCTGCAGGTATATGCGCGTGCTCGACTTTTGATAATTCAAAGACCAGTGCTGAAACTATATGCGCTTGTTCAGTTGCATTCTGGCTGGCATAAAATTGACGTGCCTGGCTATAATGATCGGCGAAGCTTTCAGGACGGATACGGCCTTTATCACCAGCCACAGGTTCTGCCATGCTTGTAAAACCTGTTGCAGGCTGCTCACGTGGCGCATCCTTTGCCAGCGAATTCGGCTCATAGGCGACCCTGCCTACAGGGCGTCCCATTTGCATATGTCCATCACGCTGGTGATTGGCGAATGGGCACTTCGGCGCATTGACAGGAATCTGATGGAAATTGGGCGAACCCAGCCTGGACAATTGTGTATCCAGATAAGAAAATAAACGCCCGTGCAATAAGGGGTCATTCGAAAAATCGATACCGGGAACGATATGGGATGGGCAGAATGCCACTTGCTCAGTCTCTGCAAAGAAATTATCTGGCCACCTGTCAAGCACCATGCGCCCTACTACAGTCAGTGGTACCAATTCTTCGGGAATGAGCTTGGTCGCATCAAGATGATCAAACGGGAACTGATCTGCTTCTTCCTGCGTAAATAACTGTACCGCCAATTCCCATTCAGGGAAATCGCCTGTAGTGATAGCTTCAAAAAAATCACGTCTGTGGAAATCAGGATCAGCACCGGCAATTTTGACTGTTTCATCCCAAACCGTCGATTGCAAGCCTGCTTTTGGACGCCAGTGGAACTTGACAAAAGTCGATTCACCACTCTTGTTAATCAGCCGGAAAGTGTGTACGCCAAAACCTTCTATCATACGCAAGGATCTTGGCAAGGTGCGGTCTGACATGATCCACATCACCATGTGCATGGCTTCTGGCGTCAGTGAAATAAAATCCCAGAAGGTATCATGCGCTGTAGCAGCTTGCGGAAAGCCACGGTCAGGTTCCATTTTCACGGCATGGACAAGATCGGGGAATTTAATAGCATCCTGGATAAAGAACACAGGTACATTATTACCCACCAAGTCCCAATTACCTTCAGAGGTATAAAATTTGACCGCAAAGCCGCGTACATCCCGTGGTGTATCCACAGAACCAGAGCCACCAGCAACTGTGGAAATGCGGGTAAACACTGGAGTTTGATGCCCTACTTCAGTCAGGATTTTGGCGGTCGTATATTTCTCCAGCGAATGTGTGAGCTCAAAATAGCCATGCGCAGCCGTGCCGCGCGCGTGGACGATACGTTCTGGAATACGTTCATGATCAAAATGAGTAATTTTTTCCCTGAGGATAAAATCTTCCAGCAAGGTCGGGCCCTTGACGCTGGCTTTTAAAGAATTTTGGTCATCTGCAATAACGACGCCCTGATTTGTCGTCAATTGTGGATGTGTTTTTCCTGCAATCTGATGTAGTTCCCCTCCATTGCCGATGGAGGCGGAAGTCAGGTTTTTTGTTTCTTTTATTTCTGATTTTGCTGCGGCTGTCTTGGTCTTAGGCATGGTAGGCAATCTACAAAAAAATGGGGATGATAGGCAAAAAACGGACTGCTCTGTTTATCTGAGCAGTCCGTTTTTACGATGTCACTACTCACTTACTCTGGCAGGAAATTAAGAAACACTCGCCTCGGATGTGGAGTTGATATCTTCAGCGCCAGCCTTTTTGTAAATGTCCTTTGCATTCGAAGCCTCATTAGAATTGTCTGTATGGACAGAGATCAGAATGTTGCCGCCGCGGATTTTGCCGTCGTACAGTTTTGCTTCATATTCAGGAATGCCCAGACCGACCAGGGCACCAATGATGCCGCCTGCCGCACCAACCAGTGCAGCACCGCTCAATGCAGCCATGATAGGGCCAGCAGCAATGAAAGGACCAACACCAGGGATAGCCAGCGTGCCAATGCCTGTCAACCAGCCCAGGATGGCACCTACGCCCATGCCTGCAACGCCACCCGTGGCTGCACCTTCAGGTAATTTGGTATTTTGCTCATGCGCAAAATCCCGTGTACCAGTCTGATCAGGGAACAGGACAGAGATATCGCCACTTGGGAATCCTGCAAGTTTCAGATTATCGACGATGTTTTCAGCTTGAACGCGGTTTGTTGCGATACAGTAAATTGCGGTTGTCATATGAACTCCTTTGGTGGTGTAAATTGCGTACGTAGTTTCTTACTTTGTTTCCTACTTTTTAGCGCTGATATAGCTAACTAGCAGACTTGCTCACATCCCTATTTGCTTGTCTGTTTTTCCTGTTTAATTTGTTTTCACATCCAGCGAATTATTGATAGAAGTGACGCCCTTGACAGTCTGAGCAATTTTTTCAACTTTCACTTTCTCGTCTGCCGTCTTGACTGGTCCACGTAAAGTGACCGCACCTGCATTCACCATAATCTTGACGTTGTGTGCCAAGACTGACAGTGATTTGTCGCCAACGACTGACCGTCTGACGGCTGCCAGTACCTGGCGATCTTCTTGCGTATTGAACTGATCTTCCGGCGTTTTGTTCGCGGCATTTTTGTCGCGGTTATTGATCTCAGTGTTATCCACATTTGATGCGGCTTTACCTTGTGTCACTACCGGTACAGGATCAGCTGCAAATCCAGTACCCGGCAAAGTAGCCAGAGCCAGTAATGAAGTAACGCCGATGGTATTGAGTATTCGTCCCATTCATTTCTCCCGTTTAAGTCCAAGTGGACAAGTAGCGATAGATTAAGAAAATTGATCCGTTGCATCTGTGCGGTAACCAACACGCAGCTAGGGTCAGACCGAGAAAATTATTAAAATTACTAATAAACTAATCACTATTTTTTACGTTGAAAAAATGCAGACACAACAAGGCATTTCATAGCAGAAATGCACCATACTTCTATCAATTTCAGAGCAAAGCTGAAATCAATTCAAATGAGTGTGAAAATATTTTTTGCGGAGGGAAACACATGAAATATGCATAATCTGATGAAGAAAATGCATATGGAGTAGCGGTAGGATATCTCCTACAAAGCGGGTCGCTGTTGTCCTGTTCTTTGTAAGATCAATTCTAATTATGATGACATCTCTTTCGCAATATTGTTGTTACTGGGGGTACCACTAGCTACTCGCTGGTTTTTGTTCCTGGACACAATATTATTCAGCCATCCCATATTTCAGAGGAGTCATCATGAAAAATTTTTTCGGTTTCTATTTTTCAACTAAAAATCAAAACATTTCTGCACTGAATGATCAGTTGGTCACTCCAGTTGTGACGGTGACAGACATGGGTAACGCTAAGAAATCGAAAAATTTGACTTCTACAACCCACCATATCCATATGAAAAAACTGGAAGAACACCGCAGAAACTTGCGAACCATGTATTTTTCCAGCTGAAAAACTGTGTGTGATTGAAAAACTTGGGAATGGCTATATACGTTACTGTTGCCGCTGTGCATGTCGCTTTGCATCTTGATGCTGAATGAGCGAGGTATGCTCGAAGATAAGCACATAATGATAGTCAAGTGCCAAGCTATTCATGAGGCTGAGGTTCAATAAACAGGAATAATCATGGGAAAGAAAATCACCGAAAATCCCTCCGACATCAAACATGTAAGCAGTGCTGACTTTAAAGATGAACTCGACAAACTGATTAGCAGGTTGCCGTCAATGTCGGATATGGAAATAAGTGCAGCCAAAGATAAGTTTTTGCGCAGAATTGATATCGCTTTGTCTAAGCTCTCATCCTGACGGAGAAATAAACTTCAAGAGTTTTCAAGTAACCAGAGCTTGATGTTAACTATTTCATGGCCCTTGCCATTAATGCTTGTTGCGACGAATGCTTATTGCAACTAATGCTTATTGGCATTATTAGCAATTACCGACCTGATCCTGCGCGCGAGCGTTTCGCGGCTATAAGGTTTGCTGAGCAATTCCACGCCTGCATCAAGCCTCCCTCCGTGCACAATAGCATTTTGTGTATAGCCCGATGTAAACAATACTGCCAGATTTGGCAAATGCTCGCGGGCTTTGCGCGCCAGCTCAGGACTACGCATTGGTCCTGGCATGACAACATCGGTAAAAAGAAGATCAATTTTGGCGCCAGCCTCGATAATAGCCAATGCGCTCTGTGCATCGGCAGCATGTAATACGGTATACCCCAAAGTGCTCAGCATCGTGATTACAGTAGTCCGAACTTGCTCATCATCTTCGGCAACCAGAATGGTTTCATGTCCGCCAATAATTTCTTCTAATACCTGCAGAGCCAGCCTGCTTTCTTGTTCTGTCGAACGGGGAAGATATAATTTTACGGTTGTGCCATAACCCGGTTCACTGTAAATATTGATGTGACCACCTGACTGTTTAACAAAGCCATATACCATGGACAAACCTAAACCCGTTCCTTTGCCCTCGGGTTTTGTCGAAAAAAATGGTTCAAATGCTTGGGATACGACTTCTGGTGGCATACCAGAACCAACATCCGACACTGCAAGCATCACATATTCACCAGCATTCACTTCTACATGAGTGCGTGCATAACTTTCGTCCAGTACGACGTTACCAGCTTCTATGGTCAGCTTGCCGACGGATTCCATGGCATCGCGCGCATTGACAGCAAGATTAAGTAAAGCATTTTCAACTTGCGCAACATCGACAAAGGTATTCCACAGGTTATCAGCGAGAATAGTTTCCACTTCGATAGTCTCACCCAGGCTGCGTTGCAGCATATCCTCCATATCGATCACAAAACGGCCAATATTGACTACTTTGGGATCAAGTGCCTGGCGTCGTCCAAAAGACAATAAATAACTGGCCAGCTTGGCACCGCGCCGCACACCAGCCAACGCATTAGTGACCCGCTTTTCTGCATGTTGATTACCTGCAATCTCGGCAGACAATAACTGAAGGTTACCTGAGATGATCTGCAACAGGTTATTGAAATCATGGGCTATTCCGCCGGTCAATTTACCGATGGTTTCCATCTTCTGTGCATGCTGTAATGCCAGTTCAGTTTTTTTCAGAGCGATGGCTGCTTCATATTTTTCAGTAATATCCTTGGTAACCTTGGCATAGCCGACGAATTCATTGAAGGCATTGTAAATAGGATCGATCACGACATGAGCCCGGAATTTACTTCCATCCTTCCTCACGCGCCAGCCTTCCTGTTCAAAACGACCTTCAGTCCTTGCAGTCAATAACGCGCGCTGCGGCACTCCACTATGCTGATCTTCCTGAGTATAGAATCGGGAAAAATGAGTACCGATAACCTCTTCCTGTCGATACCCTTTGATATGTTGGGCACCAGAGTTCCAGTTACTGACATAGCCATCTTTGTCCAGCATATAAATCGCATAATCAGTCACACCTTGCACTAACAGGCTAAATTGCTGCTCGCTTTGACGTAAGGCTTCTTCCGCTTTCCTGCGGTCAGTAATGTCGCGGGTAATTTTCGCAAAACCAAGTAAGCGGCCATTCTCCCGGATTGCATCGATGATGACGGTTGCCCAAAAATAAGACCCGTCTTTGCGCACACGCCAGCCTTCGGTCTCGTAACGCCCTTCCGTCTCCGCTATCTGGAGAGAACGCGCGGGAAGACCGGCGGCCTGGTCCTCTGGTGTATGAAACTGTGAAAAATGCTTGCCAATGATTTCTTCAGAGTTGTAACCCTTGAATCTCTGCGCACCCGCGTTCCAACTTACCACGCGGCCATCAATATCCAGCATGTAAATCGCATAGTCAGTAATTGCATCAACCAATAACTGGAAGCGCTGGAGGTCAATCAATTTTTTATCTTCAGGCAAATTTTGGTTGAGCATCGGCTATTTCCACAGTCAAAAAATTTTGTTAACTAGCGCGCATCAACTTACCCGTCTTCCACCAGTAAGCTGCAAAATGTGGTGTTCAAGGATGCGTCATAAATGGGAAATACTAGATTCTGCCACTTTCATGCGAATAAAATTATATCGTATTGTCAATACAACTTTAAGCCTGAGATACGCTCTTCATTGTGCGGTAAGGGTACAGAAAAAGCCTATGTGCGTTCTTGCGCCTGACATCCGACCATGATACTCGATTGCTTCCATCTCACCTGTCGAAATAAAACGTCACTTTAAAGCATGCCTGGCCAAGGGGCTGTAACGGCGAAGGGCCTTTGCCTGGAGCCGGAAAATTTACTTATGTTTTGTCCATTGTGAATGGTCAATTAAGCATACGTGTAGAGGATGATCCTGTGAATGCAAGCAGCAAATAAGCTAATGCATTAAGTGACTCTGAGCTTAAAGTTCGCTGCAGGCAATTTTTCAGCCACTGCCTGCTGATACATATTCTTGACCAACAGCAATATTAGCTCTAGTATTTCCCACTGCGTCAACAAAGCCAAGTATGCTCTGCTTCAAATAGCTTGAAGTGTTTGCTACTCAGCTACCCGGAATACAGCAATACCTACCGCAAGCCACATGCAAATGATGGCGTCCGAATACTCAATCACTTCAACCTCTATCACGCGCGATGAAGCGGGTGATTTAATTTAAGGAGCCGAATGGACCACAGCATTTCTTTGATTACTACCGTTGCAGCCGCTTTTGCCGGGGCGCTTGTTCTTGGCTTTATCGCCGAAAAAATCAAGGTACCAGCCCTGGTTGGCTATTTGCTGGCAGGGATAGTGATTGGCCCTACTACACCTGGCTTTGTGGCGGATGTACATATTGCATCGCAGTTGTCAGAGATAGGTGTGATGTTGCTGATGTTTGGAGTGGGCTTGCATTTCTCACCTGCTGATTTGCTGGCGGTGCGGCGTATTGCTATTCCTGGTGCGGTATTGCAAATGGGGATTACCACGGCTGTAGGTATGGCGATTGCATCGTGGTGGACCTGGAGTGTGGGTGGTTCATTGATCTTTGGTTTGTCGCTGGCTTGCGCCAGTACGGTGGTGTTGTTGAAGTCACTGGAAGCACGCAATCTGTTGAGCACCATGAATGGCCGCATCGCAGTCGGTTGGCTGGTGGTGCAGGATTTGGTGACGGTGCTGGTTTTGGTGTTGCTGCCACCATTGGCAGGTGTATTGGGCAGCACAACTGCGGTGGTCGCGAGTACGACGCCACTGTGGATCACCATAGGTAAAACCTTGTTGCAGGTGTCTGCCTTTATTGCCTTGATGCTGGTGGTTGGCCGCCGTGCTTTGCCCTGGTTGTTGTGGCAGGTGGCGCGTACGGGTTCGCGTGAATTGTTCACGCTGTCAGTAGTCGCATCTGCAATTGGTATCGCTTATGGTGCATCTGTGATATTCAGCGTGTCGTTTGCGCTGGGTGCCTTCTTTGCTGGCACGGTCATGCGTGAGTCAGAGTTCAGCCATCGTGCGGCAGAAGAATCACTGCCCTTGCGTGATGCGTTTTCAGTTTTGTTTTTTGTGTCGGTGGGCATGGTATTTGACCCTGCGATTTTGACGGCGCAGCCCTTGCGTGTGCTTTGCGTGGTGGCGATTGTCATACTGGGTAACTTCTTTACTTCTTCTACGCTGGTGATCTTGTTGCGTTACCCACTCAATACGGCGCTGGCGATAGGTGCAAGCCTGGGGCAGATTGGCGAGTTCTCCATCATCCTGGCTGGTTTGGGTTTGTCGCTTGGCTTGCTGCCGCAAGAAGGCATGAGTTTGATACTGGCGGGGGTGCTGATTTCCATAGGCTTGAATTCCTTCTTGTTTGCGCTGATAGGGCCACTCAGAAAATGGGCCTTGTCACATTCTGATCTGGCGCGAGAGCTTGATCAGAGACAGGACCCCTATGCTGAATTGCCAATGACGACTGAACGCAAATATCTGGAAGGCCAGGTGGTGCTAGTGGGTTATGGCAGGGTTGGCCGCCGTATTGCCCTGGCCATGGATGAACGTGGCATCCCTTATGTGGTGGCTGAACAAAACCGTGAAGTGGTCGAGGATTTGCGCAAGAAAGGCATCGCTGCCGTCTCAGGGAATGCTGCTGACCCGGCAGTGTTGATACAGGCACACATCACCAATGCTGCGATGCTGGTAGTGGCAACACCAGACACCCTGAACGTGCGGCAAATGGCAAAAACTGCCCGTACCCTAAACCCTGGTATTGAAGTTTTGCTGCGCACGCATAGCGAAGATGAATCCATACTCTTGCGCAAGGAAGAGATAGGTGATGTCTTTTATGGCGAAGAAGAACTGGCAAAAGGCATGGCTGTGCACATAGTAAATCGCTTCAAGCCTGATGGTGCCGGGCATTAAACCGGCCATGTCCTGGAACGACTTTATGTAGTCTCTTTGGAAGCCTCTTTGGGGGCTTCTTTAGTTACGTCTTTTGCATCCTCAATAGCATTTGGCGGTTTTTTCTTTGCATGACGGGCGCCATTCCACCAATGGAGCGGGCCCAGCAGGCAATAGATAAATCCTGACCAGGTTCCCTTGTCGTTGCTGACTGCCACGATCAATACTGACAGACCGGCAACCACCATATTGACGAGATTACCTCCGATGTCTGACTGCAATTCATTGAGTTGTTCAAAATCGAGATTAAATTTCTCACGCAGGCGCCAGGCATGTTTATGCATGAGAAAAAAAACAAAATTGACTGCGATGATGCCGGCACCATAAATAGCCATCAGTTGCCTGATTTCTGACACTGAAGAAAAATTATCGTTGTTGGCTCTCCATATCCATGAGTCAAACAGGCTGGCAAATAAAAACTTCAAGGGATAGACATACAGGAGGATGACGAACAACAAGGCCGTGTTCAGGCTGATCATCCATAGATCAGTCAACGGGAAGCGCTTGAAAAATTTGCCGTGCTGATACCACAAGACCATCAGCAGGACGAAGGCTACGCCAAAGGCGATAAATCCGTGCATCAGGTGGAACAGCTCATGAGCAGATTTGGGCACTTCGAGCGACACCACCAGCAGGGTCACGGCAAAGGCAAACACGGCGTCGCTGAAACCTTCTAGCCTGTGTAGGGAGATAAAACCTTGATGCTTGTGATGAACGGTATCTGACACGATATTATCCTCAGCGATGGTTATTTAGACAATTATAACGAGTTCCAGACCGTTAAGGCAGGTCTGATGCTCTGTGTCGCCGAAGTGTTGGATATCGTTCAAAAGGCCGCTGAAGGCTGGTGATATTTCATGATATGTCGTGGTTTTCCCAGTCAAACCTGTCGGGCTTATCCTTATCCACGACCAGGCTGCGTATCTCGCTGATGAGCTGTACCAGCCTGCCCCGCTTGCGTGGTGCTTTCAAAGCTGCTGGCAGGCGGCTGAGCCAGTGTCCGTTTGGCCCGATCGGCGCATTACGCAAGGCAGACAGTTGGCCAGATGTGGGCAGGGGCTTGGTCGATAGCACGGTAATAAAATGATCGAGTTGCGCAGGTGCACTGAACACCAGATCAAACTGTTCAAATTCCACATGCAGAACGGCATAGCCTCGATGCGGTATGCACGGTGGCGCAGCAGGCAAATAACTGTCTGGCTGCCCTGCTACAGGTATATGCACCCAATAAGCCAGCGGCGCGCTACGCCAGTGGCTTTCAAAACTGAAATGAAATACAGGGCTCATATTACCGGGATCATATTGCAGGACTCATATCAAGAATTCGACTTGGAAAACTGTATCATGCCCTGCCGCTTAAAACAGCTTAACCAATTATAAGCAATGAGCGAACTACCGTAGCTTATCCTCAAAAAATTTCCTGGCATCTGCTGCTACTTGTTGATGGATGGCAGAGCGTTCAAACCTGGCAGGATCTACACAAACCTGGCGCGCCGCCAATTTGCCTAGCATATTGCACTCTGCCAAAAAAGCATAGTGGCTTACCGCAGGCAGTGTCAGCAGGCTGCTGCCAGCAATATTTGCCGCATAGACCTGGGCATTAAATTCTGGAATAGCCTGATCATCAGCCGCCCCCACCACGATGCGCACAGGTACTTTGATGGCAGCCATGCTGTCTTTGGTCACTACCCTGCCCATGACAGGTGCCATGGCATAGGCGGCCTTGATCCGGCTGTCGCTGTAGTCTGCGCCAGACTTGGCAATCTCGGCCTTGACGCGCTGGTTTTCTTTAAGCAGCGTCTGTAAGTCTTCATGGCTGAATTTGGCTTCTGGTGGCAATGTGCAATTTGGGTTAGTGGCGTATTTACCGCAAAATTCTTGCCATTGCGTGTAGCTGATCCTGCCACCTACACTGGCCAGAGCGGTATAGCCACCGATAGAAAAACCTGCCACGGCAATGCGCTGGGTATCAATACCTGGGCCAATAGCGGGGTCTGCCAGCAACTTGTCGATGAGCACTGACAAATCATGCGGCCTGTCCCACCAGACGACAAAGCCTTCTAACCTGGTATGCTCTTCATACGCGGTATTGCCGTGGTGATTGACGGCGGCGACTATATAGCCGTGTGCTGCCAGGCTCTCGGCAAACCAGGCGATGGAGGCTGCCGAACCACCAGTGCCATGCGAGAGCAGGATCAAGGGCATTTTCCCGGCTGTGTGCAGCATGGGTGCATCTATCGCATTGCGGCCCGCCTTGAAGATGGCCACGTTCCAGTCTTTCTCCACCGCTCCCGCCTGGGCCGGATACCAGATTGCCGTTGACAGGGGACGTGCTTTATTACCTGCCCAGGCCATGCGACTGGCATCTTCATATTGCACCAGCTTCAAACCTACGGGATAGGGATTGTGCTCCGCCCCGGCGGCCATGACAGATTGGCTGCTTGCAGCAAGTAAAATCAAGGAGGCTAAGCAGTAGCGAAGAAATGACATCATATTCGTGAACTCCAAAAAATTGGCGCAGAAATGCAGCGGCAGCAATGTGCCCTTGTGCATGCAAAGAATTATCGCGACCTGACCCAGGTCATAAGGCTGCCTCAGCGAGGCATATCAAAGAGGAATAACCGGGATACAGATGTCACAGTCAAAGATGCCGGTTTCCGGGTCAAAACAGGCTTCGGGTGAATAGTATTCAAAGCAGGGTCGGGCATCGATCTGATAGCCACTGGCAGGTAACCAGTCACGCAGGAGGGCAGCCCAGGTTTCACCGATTTCAGTGCTTCTGCCTTCGAAGTGCAGTGAGGCATATTCTCCACCGGGTATGCTGGTCAGCAAGGCATTTCCGGGGACAGGGGAATTTTCTGGCAGCTCAACTGCTGCGTCGTAGCGGCAAAGCGCCGGATCAGTAATGCTGGGGTCATCGTGACTGATGCCATAGCGCGCCCTTGCGAACAAATTATGTGTTGCCATCCACGGTGACACAACCTCTGCCCAGAACTGGCCTACCTCTGCCCCATAAGGCCCTATATGGCGCAGATAAGCGATATTGACTGGTTCTCTGTGTATTAATTTGACGTCCATGCTGGCCACCTGTTTTAAACTGGAAGAGACTCCATTATGAAAGGACGCATAAGACTGGACCTGATCATTATTGCTTACCGCTTGATTATTCTTGCTATTTGTACGCTGCAAATCAATTTGATATTGCCGCCAAGCCGCTGGCGTATAAGCAAACCGGTCTTTGAAGGCGCGGGTAAAGGCCTCTGCCGAACCAAAGCCGACTGACAAGGCAATTTCCAGCACGGGTGTGCCTGCTTGCGCAAACAGGCGAAATGCTGCGGCTTCCAGACGGCGGCGACGCACATAGTCGCCCAGGCGTTCGCCCATCCAGGCAGCAAACAGGCGGTGGAAATGATACGGTGAAAAATGTGCAACCACGGCCAGCACCTCCAGATCAAGTGGCTGATCGAGGTGACGGTCTATATGTTCCAGCACCCTGTGCATGCGCGCCTGGTAATGTGACTGATGCTGGGATGCCTGTGCATTTTTCCCCGTTGGAAGCTGGCCCAAGTTTATACTCCCGCCCCGACTTCCCATTCCATGTATTTGGCCGATGGCTCGAACCCTTCAGACTCATATAAAGCCTGACCATCTTCAGTGGCATGCAGCCAGATTGTTGCAAAGCCCTGTTCACGGGCATACTGCATGGCCTGTTGCAATATTTTTCTGGCCAGGCCTTGCTTGCGATACTCTGCCATGGTGTACATATTGAGCAGATAAGCATCCTTGCCTGCCACGTTACCCGGATACGGTGGGCGGATGAAGATGGCGAGTGAGCCGCAGGCGACAAGATGTCCATCTGCCTCGGCTACCCAGGTTTTGCAAACCCCATTTTGCAAGGCATCGCTGAAGTAGGTGCGGGTCGATTGCAACAAATCTTCATCGACACCTTTGCCACTATTAAAATCGACCAGCTTGTCGAACAGGCGCATGCGCAGTTGCAAGACTTCTTCAAGATCAGCATGCCCTGCTTCACGAATTACAATAGTCATCAATACTCCTCTCCGGTAATGCGGAGTGATGGAACGCAGGTATCTGTTATACCTGCTCAAAATGACTATTTTAAAACATCTGTGTGAGCCTTACTTAAATATGCATGCTTCTGTTATGTTGAGCGCCGCAAAGTAATTGCCTTTTCCGGGCAGGCTGTCACACATAAACCGCAAGCGCGACAGGCATCGGCATTTGGAGTATAGGCTACCTTCATGCCATGTACTCTTTGCTTGAGTTGTGCCAGCAAGCCCAGTAGTTTGTAGTCTTCGGCGGCAATGCGGCGAATTTCAAACACATTTTCCGGGCACACTGGCACGCAATCAGCCTTGCCTTCACACTTGCTGAAGTTGACGACAGGGACGATGATGCCTGGCTCCTGTTTGCAAACCACTTCCTTTGTCGTCTGCATTTCAAGCCTGCTCGTGCTTGTTTTCAGGCTTGCTTTCAGGCTTGTTGTCAGGCTGACTCTCAGGCTTATGGCTGTTATGATCCTGATGATGGCGGCAAGCCTGGGCATAGGCTTCATCCCTGTGCCTTCTGCGGCCAAACATGCCGTGCTGGAATTTCTCTCTTTCTTCCGGCGTCAGTTTTTCCCAGCGACGATGCCAGTGGTGTTCACCATGTTTATGCCAGCCACCATGTCCACGCATGCCGCCAAACAGGATTTTACTGAGCACAAGTAAGCCCAGCGCCTGCAGGAAATCAATGCTGCGGGCACCGACAAACAAAGCTGGCATGAGCCAGTTCCACAACATCATGACTACCCAGCTCAGTGCGCTGATGCCGGCGATCACTACCACCATGATTTTTAATACTCTAAATCGCATTAACATATCAAACTCCTGTCTTAATTAAATTCTTCCAATAAGTCTTGCAGGCGCATGCGCAGATGCAAGACGGCATAGCGCTTGCGCGCCAGCAAAGTGTTTACGCCCAAGCCAGTAGCGGCGGACATTTCCTTAAAGCTCAGCCCCTCGATTTCATGGCCTATGAAGGCATCGCGCTGCTCTTCTGGCAATTCATCCAGGGCTTCATACAAGGCCTCCAGCATGACATTGCGTGCATAGGCGGCCTCTGGTCCTTCATCTACAGATGGCATGACTCTGTCGAGCCAGGATTCATCTTCACTACCCTCCTCTACATCAGGCAGGGCGACTTCTTTTTTCTTGCGAAAGCGGTCTATGATGCGGTTGCGGGCAACCCTGAACAGCCATGCACCGACCTGTTCTATAGGCTCTGGCAGGCGATAAGCCTCAACCAGTTCATAAAAGACATCTTGCAAAATGTCTTCTGCCTCGCTGGCATCTGCCACGCGCTTGCGTATGAAGCTACCCAGCCGCCCACGTTCGCGCCTGACCGTTTCAGCAAGGTCTTTGTTCTGGTCAGCCATCAGCTCTGGTGGGTTATGTGTAGTCTCCATGCCTGTGAAGACGCGCAATAAGGGCGAATATTGCAGATACAGGCAAAATAATTGGCAAACACTAGCATATCAACGCATAGGATAGAGAAAAATGTTATCAAATAACAATTTATTTCTGACGCAGTTTGCTGGGATGATATTGAAAATTCAGAAACTAAGAAGCTGTTGCGAAATTAAATTAAAGGTTTAAGAAAGTTCCAGCAAATGAGAGAACAAGCCAACGAAAGAAATGCTTCGTGTGTCATAGCTAGTTTCTCATAACGCATTTTTAGACGACGGT
>NZ_JBMPPK010000021.1:0-134978 GCF_049339405.1 Undibacterium sp. Tian12W | reverse complement strand
CGTTGGTGTCGATGGCTGTTGTGAAGGATGTCGCAGCGGCAACTTTGGAGTCAACGGCAACTTTGTCTGCACCGGTAGCACCACCGAGGATGGCCAGAGCGGCTTGACCCAGTGTGACTTTGCCGTTGAGCAGTTGGCCTGTCCAGTAGTTGAGACCTGCTACGTCAGCTTTGTGGCCAAACAGGTTGTTGTAGATGGTGTTGACGGTGTCTTCTGTCGTTTTACCAGCGAATACTGTGGCGTATTCTGCTTGTTTGGAGAAGCTGTCGGCGATTTGGTTCAGTGTGAAACCTTGAGCCATCCAGTAAGCCAGACCATTTGGGTCTGCTGGGCGGTTGAAGTAGGCGATGTAAAGCTTTTGGATATCAGCAGATGTGTTGGCCATTTAGAATTCCAGACAAAATTTACAAACTAGATTTACAAAGAAGACTTAGAAACAAGAGAATGTTATTTAAATGCAAATTTAGCATTATTTATCAAGCCATTATAGAAAAGTTACATTTCCATGAGAAATGTTTTACTGTGGCTATGCCGTAAAATGTAACAATTGTTTAAATTCTGTATCACTTATGCACAAAATTTATGCATTTTGATTGAATTTTTACAAATCATGCCCGGATTTTCATGAAATTTTGCGATTGAGCCTGACCCAGGGTCAGGCTTTATGATCGGCTGTGATCAATATCTGTAATCAAATTCATCATCAGCAGCAAAACAGGGACACACGCATACAATGAAACTGAAAATAGGTGAACTGGCAAAGCGCACTGGCCTGACCGTGCGTGCGCTGCACCACTACGACAAGATAGGCTTGCTGTGCCCGACGGCGCGGGCTGACAACACTTACCGTTTGTACGGCGATGAAGACGTGTTGCGACTATACCGCATACAGGCTTTGCGCCGTTTGCAACTGTCACTGGAAGAAATACGGGCGATACTGGATGATCAAAGCGTCAGCATAGGCGACATTGTCCGGCAGCAAATCAGTCTGATGGAAAAACAGGCGCGCGAGGCTTTGGCCTTGCGTGATCATTTGCTCCACCTGTCTGCGCATCTGGAAGGAGCGCAGTTACCTGTCGTTGATGACTGGCTGACTGCACTGGAAATGACTGTACACAGCGAAAAATATTTTACAGCAGCCGAACTTGCGGCTTTGCGACGACAACGTGCAAGCATGGGGACGATAGATACTGCGGATAAATCTGCCCTCATCCACGCCTTGCATGAGTTAATGGAAAAACAGGTGTCGCCACAGGATGCGCTGGCGCAATCATTGAGTCAGCGCTGGCTGCGATGCATGCAGGATGAAAGCGGTGGTGATGCAGCAATACTGATCAAGTTTTATCAAATGCAAAGCGAAGAAAAAGCACTGCAATTATTTTCCGGACTGGATCAGCCTACGCTTGACTACATGGTGCGCGCCCTGGCCTGTGCCACCCTGCCCTTGTATGCAGCTTACTGCGACGTGGTTGAAATGGAGATTTTGCGCGAGCATAGTGTGACAGATGCGGCAGCATGGCCAGCACTGATCGCAACTTTGCAGCTGGAATGTACGGCAGGTACGCGCACCAACCACCCCAAAGTGCAGGAACTGGCAGAAGCCTGGCAATCCCTATCGCTGAAAAAAGCAGGCAATAGCATCAGCCTGCAAAAGAAAATCCAGCAGGCTTTTGCTGAGCAGCCGGCATTGCGCATGGGTATCGACCAGCGTCTGTTCAACTATCTGCAGTCGGCTTTGCAAAACCTGAGCAGCCATCAAACCAAACTGGCGATGGCGCGATAAAATGCCTGTTTTAGTTTTTTGCTTATTCTCATCATGAGTCAGTCAAGCATACAAGCGAGTCACCTGCAAGCCGCCACCATTCTGCTTGAGCGGCGGCAAAATGGCACGCAAGGTGATGCCCTGCCTGCGCCAATTCGTCCAGATAATCTGGTGACAGCATTTGCAATACAGTGCGCACTCAGCGAGCTCATTGATGTTCCTGTCGCTGCTTGGAAATGCGGCCTGCCTACGTCTGCTGCGCCAGATAAGTGGGTGCTGGCACCGATCTATGCCAGTGACGTGCACGAAGCCAGCGAGCACACTTGCAAGGTCTGGGCCAGAGAGGGTCAGATCAAAATAGAACCAGAACTGGCCTTCATCCTGGCGCATGATTTACCCGCCAGGGCTGCACCCTACACGCCAGCAGATGTGGATGCTGCGGTGGCGGGAACCAGGCTGGCTCTGGAATTGATTGATAGCCGTTATACGCACCCGGAGCAGTTGACTTTTTATGACCATTTTGCGGATGGCTTATTTAATCAGGGCTTGTTGCTCGGCCCTGCAGTTGATACTCAACTGGCACAGCAAACCACCCAGCTATCCATAACGCTAAGTATTGCTGGCCAACCAGACATCTCGCTGGATGGACAACACCCTGCTGGCATGCCGCGCCTGCCCCTGTATTGGCTGGCAGAATTCTTGCGGAGCAAAGGCCTGGGTCTGCAAGCAGGCCAGGCTGTCATTACCGGATCATATGCAGGCAGCCCGACCGTGCCTGTTGGCACAGATATCCAGGTGCAGTTTGGTGAACTGGATTTGATACGGGCTGCCTTTGAAGGAAAATAAACCAGCTCCGCGTGGCTTGCCTGAAGTAACAGGACATTTCCGCCCGCGTATCACTTTGCAAACCCTGCACAGAGGCGATGGCTTGCTGGGTATGAAACCCAGCGGTGACTTTGGGCCGCGTGGTGGCAGTGTCACGGTGGTGGAAATCGACTGGCTGTATCACACAGACAGCGGCCTGCGCTGGCAAACCCCGGCACCCACTGCCTTGCTGAACCGCAGGCCGCATTCCACGCAACTGCTGCATGATGACGATGGTAAGCCACTGAGCCTGCTACGTGATCTGGGTGAAGAAGCGGATGCACTCGACAAGGTCTGGGATATCGCCCTGCAACCCCTGCCAGCAGCCAGCCTGCAATGGCGTAACGACAGCATTGCAGAAAATTTTGGCCCGCTCTGGAGTCTGGTACAAGAAGGATTTTTTGCCGACTTTTGGGCAGAGAAATTGCCGGAGATGCAGGCGCTGGGCTGGCAAGTCGTGGTGCGCCCCGGTTTTGCGCATGAGAGCGTGCCTGTCGATGCCTGGCATCTGATTATTGATGAAAGTACGGGTGCCATCACTGGCAAGCAGGTGGCATCACGCATGCGTGGCCGTAACGAGATCATCACCCCGTTAGGCCTGCCTGCGCGTGAAGGTTCATGGATGCTGAGTCTGGGGATAGAAATCGAAGGCGAAGTGCTGGATCTCGTGCCCATGCTGGCGCACCTGTTGCAACGCGATACGCGCTGGCTGAATGCGAGGCAGATACGCCTGATTGATGACATGGCCGTCATACAATTGCGTGCACCCGGTGGCAAGCGCATTGACGCCATGGCAGCACCGCTGAAAGCCATCGTCATCCATATGCTGGACTTGCTGACTGACCGGCCACAGATGGAAGGACCAGTGGCCTTATCGGCCTGGGACAGCTACCGACTGGAAGCCTTGCGTGTCAGTCTGCTTGATAGCCAACCTGCGCGCGCGGGAGAATACGGTGGCTGGCAATTGCAGGGCGATATGGGCTTGCGCAGCCTGGCGCAACGCCTGAAGCAAGTTGGCGGCCCGCGTGCAGTCGCTGCGCCCGATGGCCTGGGCGTGACGCTGCGTCCGTATCAATTGCATGGCGTAGCCTGGTTGCAATACCTGCGCGAGCAGCATCTGGCGGGCATACTGGCAGATGATATGGGTCTGGGCAAAACCGCGCAGGTGCTCGCTCACTTGCTGATAGAAAAGCAGCAGGGCCGCATGGATATCCCTATCCTCATCGTGTTGCCAACTTCCTTGATTTTCAACTGGCAGGCCGAGGCTAAACGCATGGCCCCTGCCCTGCGTGTATTGACACTGCAAGGGCCAGAACGTGCAGACTTGTTTGCCGATATCAAACAGGCAGATGTGGTGCTGACGACTTACCCCTTGCTATGGCGCGATTTGGAAGTATTGAAGGCGCAGGAATTTCATTTACTGATCCTTGATGAAGCGCAAACAGTCAAGAACGCCGCCAGCCGCAGTGCCGATGCAGTACGCCAGATCAATGCGCGACACAGGCTGTGCATGACAGGCACGCCACTGGAAAATAATCTGGGCGAGCTATGGGCGCAGTTTGATTTTTTGATGCCGGGCTTTCTGGGCGACATGCGCAGTTTTTCACGCCTGTGGCGCAAACCCATAGAAGTCAATGGCGAAACCCTGCGGGCCCAGTTACTTGCACAGCGGGTGCGTCCGTTTATCCTGCGCAGGCGCAAGGATGAAGTGGCAACAGAGTTACCGCCCCGTACCGAAGTCATTAAGCGCCTGCGTCTGCAGGGCAAACAGCGCGAATTATATGAAAGCGTGCGTGTCGCGGCGGATGAACAGGTACGCCGCATTTTGCAACGCAAGGGCTTTGATGGGGCGCAGATCACGATACTTGATGCGCTGTTGAAGCTGCGCCAGGTCTGCTGCGATCCCGCCTTGCTGAAAGGCCAGAATCTGCCGCCAGAAATGGAAAGAGCCAAGCTGGAAATGCTGAGCGACATGCTGCCTGCGCTGGTGGAGGAAGGCCGCAGCATCCTCGTGTTCTCGCAATTTACTGAAATGCTGGAACTGATAGCCGCAGCTCTGAAGGATATGAGTCTGAATTATCTGATGCTGACTGGCAAAACTGCTACAGCAGACCGTGGTGCGGTAGTCGCCAGCTTCCAGGACAGGCAAGTACCCATCATGCTGATCAGCCTGAAGGCAGGCGGCGTCGGCCTGAACTTGACGGCGGCAGACACCATCATCCATATGGACCCATGGTGGAACCCTGCGGTAGAAGAGCAAGCCAATGCCCGCGCCCACCGCATAGGGCAGGAACAAGCCGTGTTCATCTATAAATTGCTGATCGAAGGCAGCATAGAGGAACGCATATTGGGCTTGCAGGCGCGCAAAGCCGCTCTCGCAGAAGGTGTGCTGGGCAGTGACACTGCTTTCGCCAGTAAATTCAGTGCAGAAGACTTGCAGGCCTTGCTGGCACCGTTGAGTGCCACTGCGATGTGAGGTCTGGGGTAACGTACGTGGAGACTTATGCAGTGACGTGCGCGATAATCTAAGACCTGAAGACACATATCCGGCACCCAGCAAAAACAGATTTTACGTTTCCAGTCTCTTTTATGTCAATTTTACAAATTTTGCCTTTTTGTACATTGACAAAAAAACACACTTAGCACATCTTGTTAGTAAGTGGCATTCAGGCATGTTAGGCTAGCAAATAATTCCATACGGCAATATTCATAACACCAGGCTTCACTTCCTTACCGATGTTGAAACGGCAGGTTTTTTATGATGACTACCTCGCGCAATCGCTATATCAGTATCGTCACGGTACTGTATCTGCTATTTGCGCTGGCGTGGATAATCTTGTCGGACAGCTTGCTGTCTAGCTTCAGCAATATCGCAGCAGTGACCTGGCTTTCGACGATCAAGGGAGTGTTCTTTGTCATTATCACGACATCCTTGTTTTTTTTGGCCATGCGGGCTGTGCCCCAATTTCCGTTTCATGATAAAGAAATTTCTGGCAGCCCTTTGCTGGAAGTGTTTTATCCACAATACAAAGTGCGCTGGCCCATCTATGTGATGGCGGTCGCCCTGCCCTTGTCTGTCTTGCTATTGCGTGTCGCCATGGCACCCAATTTTGAAAACAGACCCATGTTGATCATGTTTGTCTTGCCCATCATCCTGAGTGCGATGCTGGGTGGCCTGGGGCCAGGATTATTGTCTACCCTGATTGCCAGCCTGGGACTCAGCTATTTCGTCATTCCCCCATTGAACAGTTTTGCGATCAAAACTTCTCAGGATGTGCTGCAACTGGGCTTTCTTATTGTTAACGGTATCGCCGTCAGCTTGCTCAGTGAAGCGCTACGGCAATCCTTATCGAAGGCGCAGAATAGCCGCAATTTACTGGAAGCCATCATCAGCGGTACCCCGGACGCCATTTTCGTCAAGGACCTTAAGGGACGCTATGTCCTCGCCAATGAATCTGTCATCAAATTAGCCGGCAAACCTTTACATGAAGTCATAGGTCGGGATGACCATGCATTGTTCCCGCCAGAATCGGCACGCATGATTGCAGAAGTAGACCGTGCAGTTATCGCCAGCAAAGCAATACAGTCGCATGACGAATCCATCACTACCCTTGATGGCAAAGCCCTGGTATTCATGGTAACCAGGGGCCCCATGCTGGACAAGTTTGGCAAAGTGCAGGGTTTGTTTGGCATTGCCCGCAATATCACTGAGCGCAAGGAAGCTGAAGCCGCCTTAAAGGAAAGTGAAGCCGCCATGAAAGTGGCGCAGCGTCTGGCAGCAGTCGGTAGCTGGAACTGGGATGTACGCACTGACGTACATACCTGGTCGGAAGAAGTGTATTTGATCTATGGGCGCGACACATCCCTGCCACCGGCTGTCTATCCTGAGGTACAGCAATACTTCACGCCAGTGAGTTGGGCCAGGCTGGCAGATGCTGTTGAGCAAGCGATCAAGACATTTACACCTTATGCCTGTGATGCCGAGGTCGTCAGGCCAGACGGCAGCCATCGCTGGATCATCGCCCGTGGCGAAGCCTTGCAGGATGCAGAAGGAAAATTGATCAGGCTGCATGGCAGCGTACAAGATATCACTGACCGCAAGGTCGTCGCCATGCAATTGCAAGCCAGTGAAGAGCGTCTGCAAATGGCCATGGCTGCCACCAGTGAAGCGCTGTGGGACTGGGATGTACCCAGCAACAAGGTATATCGTTCGCAGCGTTATTTTGACATGACGGGCTATACGGAAAGTGAAGAGAGCCAGGACCCGGAATTTCTCAAACGTAAAATTCATCCTGAAGACTTGCCGATGGTCTTGCAACATATCGCTGACTACAATACCCCATACTGCGGCGATATCGATTTTGAATATCGTCTGCTGACCAAACAAGGTGAAGTCAAATGGGTGCATACACGCGGCCGCGTGGTTAGCCGTGATGCTGATGGCAAGGCTGTTCGTATCGTTGGAACGCTGGCTGACATCAATGAAAAAAAACTCATCGAAGCTGAATTGCGGAAAAGGGAGCAAAGACTGGAGCGCGTGATGCTAGGCTCAGACCTCGGTTATTGGGACTGGGATTTGCTCAGCAACACCTTCAAGGTCAGTGCCCGCTGGGAGACTATGCTGGGCTATGAACCTGGTGAAATGAATGTCAGCCCTGAACATTGGGCAGACCATATCCATCCAGACGATGTGAAGGCATCGCATATGTCACTCGACAGGCATATCAAGGGACAAACGGCCAGCCATGAGCTGGAGTTGCGCTTAAGGAGTAAATCCGGGGAGTGGCGCTGGATATTGACAAAGGGGGCAGTAGTAGCCTGGGACGAGCATGGCAAACCCCTCATCATGTCAGGCACCCATACCGACATCACTGAACAAAAAATGCTGGAACTGACGCAGCGTGAAGCAGCTACCGTGTTTTCCAGCAGCTTCGAGGGCATCATGGTGGTCAATCCCATGGGTTGTATCACCAAGATCAATCCAGCGTTTTCCCGCATCACGGGCTATACCGACAAAGAAGTCTATGGAAAATCAACCAGGATACTGGCATCTGGCCGTCACGCTGCCAGCTTTTATGCGGACATGTGGAAAGCGGTGAAAGAAGATGATTTCTGGCGTGGTGAAATCTGGAACAAGCGCAAGAATGGTGAAATATTTCCTGAGCTACTGTCCATCTCTGCTGTAAGGGATGCAATTGGTGAGATTCAGCACTATGTTGGTATCTTTACTGACATCAGTGAACTCAAGACCCATGAAGCCGAGCTGGACCGTATGGCGCATTATGATCCATTGACAGGCGCCCCTAACCGCCGTCTGCTGGCAGACCGTTTGAGCCAGGCTGTCAACCGTGCCAAACGCACCAATAAATCGCTGGCGGTCTGCTTTCTTGATCTGGATGGATTTAAAGAAATCAACGACAAATACGGACACGCCAGTGGCGACCGCTTGTTGATAGGCGTAACTGAAAACCTCAAGCATGTCTTGCGTGCTGACGATACTCTGGCTCGCCTCGGTGGTGATGAATTTGCGGTGCTACTGTCAGACATTTCTTCTGCCGAAGAAAGTGCCATGGTACTCGACCGCGTCCTGGCTGGCGTCAGCAAACCCATACAGATAGACTTAAAATCAATCAGCATCTCGGCCAGCATCGGTGTCAGCCTTTACCCCGACGATAATGTCGATGCCGACACCTTACTGCGGCATGCCGACCATGCCATGTACCAGGCCAAGGAAGCCGGGAAAAATCGTTATCATTTGTTTGACCCTGAAAATGACCGCAAGGCGCAGCAGCGCAGGCAAGTGCTGGAAAGGCTGGAGATTGCACTGGACCACGATGAATTCATACTCTACTACCAACCCAAGGTGGATTTGATCAGTGGCGAGATAGTCGGTGCAGAAGCCCTGATACGCTGGCAGCATCCTAACCGCGGCATACTGGCGCCTGGAGAGTTCTTGCCACATATCTATGGCAGCAAACTGGAAAAACCTTTGGGAGAATGGGTCATCAGGGCAGCGATACAGCAAGCCTATCACTGGCAATTGCGTGGCATTGCCGTCCGGGTCAGCGCCAATATCAGTGCCCATCATTTGCTGGCACCAGAGTTTTGCGATTATCTGCAAGCAGCCTTGCGGGTGCATCCTTACTTCCAGGCCAGTAATTTTGAACTGGAAGTATTGGAAACTGCCGCCATCGCCGATATGGAACAAGCTGTCGCCATTCTTAACCGCTGCCGCCAGCTAGGCATACATTTTTCACTCGATGATTTTGGTACCGGCTATTCGTCCCTGACCTACCTGCGCAAACTACCGGTAGATACGCTGAAGATAGACCAGAGCTTTGTGCGTGATATGCTGACCGATGTCGAAGACCTTGACATCGTCGAAGGCGTGATCCGTCTGGCAGGTGCTTTTGACCGTCAAGTCATTGCTGAGGGAGTAGAAACAATGGCGCATGGGGCCAAATTGCTGGAACTGGGATGCCGCCTCGCACAGGGCTATGGCATTGCCCGCCCCATGCCTGCAGACCAGTTCGTAGAATGGTCGGTACGCTGGAAATCAGAAGCGCGCTGGCGTGACTTGCGTACAAGACCCGCTCTGCAAGTCTTGCAGTAAACCGCTAGCACGCAAACAAAATGCACAGTTGATACTGACCGCGCTTACTTCTTGCGGAATACCAGATCCCATACACCATGACCAAGGCGCAAGCCACGGTTTTCAAATTTTGTCACAGGACGGTAATCAGGTCGCGGCGCATAGCCGTCAGCAGTATTTTCCAGTGTGGGTTCCGCGCTCAATACTTCCAGCATCTGCACTGCATAGTCTTCCCAGTCAGTAGCGCAGTGCAGATAGCCGCCAGGTGCCAGACGAGAGGCCAGCAAGGCCACCAGCGGGCCCTGTATCAGGCGACGCTTGTTATGACGTGCCTTGTGCCATGGATCAGGGAAAAACACGTGTATGCCATGCAGAGAGGCTGGCGTGATCATGTTTGTCAGCACTTCAAAGGCATCATGCTGGATGATGCGCTGATTTTGCAAACCCAATTCGTCCGTCAGCTTGAGCAGGCTACCCACACCCGGCGTGTGTACCTCAACGCCGATGAAATTTTTCTCTGGCATGCCAGCAGAAATTTTGGCACTGGTCTCCCCCATGCCAAACCCAATCTCAAACACGGTCGGCGCATTACGGCCAAATACCGCATCCACATCCAGCAGCGCTTTTTGGTAAGGGATGCAAAAACGCGGGCTCAGGCTTTCTATCGCCCTGGCCTGGGCATCAGACAAGCGTCCGGCACGGGTGACAAAGCTACGGATGCGGCGCTCGGTAGGGTCATAAAACATCGGCTTGGCACCGTCAGCAGGTTTGGAATCAGACATACGGGAAATCAACAAAGTGGAAGAGTTTCAGATACGAAATAAGGGAGGAAAAGAAGCAAAAACTACAACAATCATTTGCATAACGCCACATCGGCCAACTTTATAAAGCCAACCCGTATTTCTCGAAATACCGCATTTTAACAGATGGCCGAATCACTTAACATCGATTAAACCAGCGCCCCAAAAGCGGCGCATGGTCGCCAAACCCGCTATCCAAAAGCTTTGACGCTCGTAGCCCCGCCAAATCAACGTCTCAATACCGGCTGAATAATGGCAGCTTAATCAAGCCCTCAATCTTGCGCCCATCGACTGTCAGGTATTAATGGTGCATCACAATAATGACATTTCTTTGGAAACAATAGTGTCTCATCAGCCTCAATGATTGCGGTATTTTATTGCGCCTTGGGCAACGATATCGAGACAGGCAATAAGATACTCCTGAGGCAATCGCTACTGCATTGAATAAAACAAAACCACTGCTTTCATAATCAACTTTGAATATGTTAAAAATACGCAAGCATAGGTACGTAAGAGCAAAATTACCAAATACGCCCATAAATATAAGAAACACTGCGATGGAATGTCTTTTCGCAAAGCTGCGTTTACTCAGTTCGGGATCATCACTCCCTCAATGATTTTTCTACCACGTGTTTAATGGCCTCATTTCTGCTCATTCCTTCTTTTGTATGCAAATTCCATAATATTCAACTTTGCCTCAGCCTGAGCCTTAAGCGCAGCGGGAGAAACTGTCATACTTGGTTTTACTTCGAAAAAACCGCCCTTATTGCCGTCATTGTTTGAGTATACTCCGCCAGACATTGCGCCTTCAACACCAACCGGTCCTAAACCAACACCTAAAGTCAAACTAGGGCCAACTCTAAAATCGCCGGGCAACTGTTTTTGTCCATAATTAAGAAAATCAAGATCATTTTTCCAATTACCACCAGGTCCTCTCAAGATATCTTTATTTATTTTTTTGCTGCCTAAATGTGCGTGCCCTCCTGCCCCAACTCCCAAGCCTAGCTTGACATCAGTGACACGATTATTTTCCAGACCCAACTCAAACTCTCCACCAAGACCCATATACAAACCAGCACCGTAACTACCATCTGGTAAGCGGCTCGTGCCGCTGGGAATGCCTGCCTGTGCTTCACCAGTACCCCATCCAGGATAAAACGGATTCACGGGAATACTCCTGTAACTGGAGGAGGCGCCTTCTATCCGCACATTCGCCAAGCGATTCCGTTCTGCATTCGCTGCATACAGATGCGCTTGTGCGTCTCTCTGATACTCGTCTGCTGCAGATTTCATGCCTTGTGAGCGAGCCCAGTTTGCTGCATTAAATAAGGTATCAGCTCTGGAAAAAAGCACTTCTGGCGGCAAGGGTCCAGATTTAATCTCCGGCTTATCAACTGGCTTGACTTTCAACTTTCTGGAAACCAAAGGAACGGCTTGAGGCTTGTAATTATCGTCAACTTCACGTCCGTCTAAACGAGTATTGTCATAATGATCGTCTGGAATACCCGGACTTACGCGTGCATCGTTACGACCATTGTCTGGCTCATTATCTACAATATAATCCCCGTCATTACTGTCATTCAACAACAGTGTCTGAGCGCGATCTGATAAATTTTTGGAATAGGAATCAAGGCGATTGTCAGGTCCGTTCATAGCCAACAGTCCACGAACCACTGTTGGAATGGCACCTCCTCCAATTAGATTGAGATCATCGTTTCGGGGATAATCGTCAGGATTTTGATCGTAAGATTGTGGAGAACGAAGAAAAATTGGCTGCTCCCAATCGTGCCCGGGGATAACCGACGGGAGTACCGCATTATTACTGCCATCGTCAGAGTCTGGCGACGTGTAAGCCCAAGCTTGACGCACAACTGCGTTTGCAGGCAGCACAGCTGATTTTGAATCAAGCCTGCTCAGGTCATCCAGATAATCGTTATTATCATAAAGTCTTAAATCTCTCTGATACGGGTCATACAATTCAAGTTCATCATCTTTAAATGGCTTATATATACTCATTATTCTCTCTTGAGATTGATTGCTGCATACAGTTGCATATGCAGCTCAAGTTTTTCTCTGCGTCGATAGGGCAGGCAAAAAAAATTTTGCCTGTCGACATGCATGATTAAAACTTGGGGGAAGTTATGTTTACTCGGCTACGCTAAATGCGCAAAGCAAGCAGAATGAAAATGGGGCGGAGCACTCATGTTCATGTCGCCCGCCTTACGATGACTGTTTTGCTGGTATCGTCCAGATACAACAAATTCAAGCGAATGAATTCGCCTGACTCATAGATATTGCACGCTGCAAATCCTGCGAAAACCTCAGTTTTATCGCTTCGTTAGCACGGACGTAATCGTGTCAGTTTTTTTACCCTCAGTTACTCTTGTAACCAGGCATTGACTAGACATTGGTCAGAAGATGACTTTGTAGAGCCTCTTTGAACCTCTAAACAAAGATGAAGTTGTCGCCCAAATAGTCCTTGAACTGATCCGGACCCATTTCAAACTGACGCAAGCTATCGGGGCTTGGACCGTTTTTGACCCGATTCACTTTCCGTCAGAATAAGCTGCATACGACATTCAGATTGGCGTATCGAACCCTATGTGGTTTTCAATTGCATTTCTTTGATTTTATCGACCCAAGCCATGATCTTGTCGCGTATTGGAAAATTATCCTCGATAAAACCTGGGCGTGAGCTCTCTACAAAGTGAAAGCTCCCGTCACCATCGAGCCTGTGAAAATTACGGATTGTGCCACTTAAAGCAGCATTTATCGCCATAAATCGCCACCAGATCGGTGGCCAGAAACGATCATTTAACAAGGGTTCAATTATTTCCAGATCTGAATTTATCCACTTGATTGGAACCCATTTATGTTCATCCCCGAGGCTTAACAAGTATGACCGCAACGCCCTCAGCTCATTGAGTATCGAAGCTATTTCCTGCAATCTTTTATCCAATTTCATTTACTCCATGGAGTTGATTTTGTAGAAATTTCGGAAAATGGGATCACTTTCCTGGAGTCAGGTACGTAAATTTGATAGCCGCCTCCGGGTTGTAACCAGCCATATCGGAATTTAGATCCCAAAATTGCTCTTTCCGTATGGTGGCCTGTTATTGCCTGAGGAGCGGCTTCTCCACCCCACGCCCATCCGCCTTTAGGTGTCCAACTTCCTTCCACAGTACCATCATTACCCCATTCGTTCAATATTGCATATTTGTTCCGCCATTTTCCCAAGCTCTTGGGAGGTGGCTCTGTAGCCCAATATGCACCAACCGGTGAGGTTCTCACATTGTCTGATACACGATACAGCGTTTTTCCACCCACATAAACTGGCTCCGCAGAAGTGAAGTTTGGCGTTTGGTTCGAAGGAAGTGACTCCAGCAATCTACCTGGACTGACCATTGGATCTGTCGTCTCTATCTCAGGGCGCACTTTGTAAAACCCTAATTCTGCACCAGCTTCTGGCGCAAACTTGCGTTGAATTGCCTTACTTGTAGCGAAGCCCGCCGTAACACCGCCGGCATTTTCCGCTACGTCACCCCATCGCCCATCAAGAGCAGCACCAGCCATATCATAACTTGTCAACCCGGTTCCTAACACTTGCCCCACAACAGGAATGCCAGTTACAGACCGTAATGCAACTTCGCCCTTGCCCATCCCAGCTTCATAATTTTTTCCTATTGAACTTAGCCATTTCGGTTCGTATCGATCACCTGAAGCCAGTCCCAAAGCCACCTGTCCTAAATCTATTGTATTTGCAACTGGCTGCCAAACTGTATCCAGCAGTCCATTTCCTACGCCTTTTGCGAAGCGACGACTTAGATTACCAGGGGTCACCAGGTTTTCATTTGTATGGGATTTTTCATCACCGACAAGCGAAGAGTTACTGGCTTGAGAAAGGCGAGCATCCGTATAAAGCCCAAGTCGTGCCGCGTTTTCTAAACTTGGCCGGCGATCGGCTGCTGCCATTGTCATCTGATAATAAGGGTCAGCATTCTTCTCTGCTTGTGATGCTTTCCACAAATAACCATTGGTCAACGGATCATTTTGTGTAGCCTCTCTGCGCTTTTGAACAAAATAATCATTTCTGGCCAAATAATCCTTGAGTTGCTCCGGGTTCACATCAACCTGATGCAGCCTGTCTATGCTTGGGCTGTTAATTACCCGATTCACATCCAGTTGATGTGCGCTGCGCAAACCATTCAGGCTGGCATATTGAATCAACTCGCCTGCGCTTGGTGTATAGCCATAGTTCTTTTTGAACAGTGCCGTCATGGTGTCGCCAGCACGGCTCATATCTCTCCCGTCAAAGGCACCAGTTTGATAGCCAGCTTTTTCTGATCGCAAGAAATTGGACTTGGCAAGTTCAGTATCGTCATCTATCGCGCCCCGTTCTGGCGGGGCGACGGGAATCACTGCAATGCTGTCAGAGACAGGTAATCGATAGCCAAAATCACGCTGCGCTTCAGTATAAGCCGGTAGCATTCTAGAGTTAAATCTCGGGTCGCTCAGCATATACAAAGAACTGGCGTCGTCATCAAGTTTCAAGCTCTTATATTGTTCAGTAAATTCTGAATCATCTTCGTCAGGATTGTAAAGCATGTCTTCCTCTTGATATTGGTTGTGACTTGCGCTTGCATGCCACCGACAGGTTAAAGTGACGTGTACCGACAGAACAGGCGTACAGCATCCTGCCTGTCGGCATGGTTTTTAAAAAGTCAGGAATTTGTGTTATGAGAAACGAAAGTAAAAACAAGCAGAAGGTTTGCTCGTCAAGCTAAGTCACTGTGATTACATGGCAGATTTGATCAGGCCGGACGCTTCGTCGCTGCGACCAGGTCATTGAACAGGCCACTGACATAGGGCCAGGCCTGTTCAATCTGGGCTTCTATGCCAAGACCGGTGGCAATGAAGTTGCGTGCGATCAGCGCGTTGTTGTTGCCTGCTGTGGCGGGAATGAGATTTTCTATGTCAAGTATCAGCTTTCTGATTTGCTCTTTATGTTCGGCCAGAAAGGCGATGACTTGCAAGATGGTGCTTGCTATTTGCAGCATAATACTATCCTTTAGATTTTACACTGATGGGTAATGGTGAGTCCTTTGACAGCCTTGAGATAGTCGCGCGCCGTGTCAGCCGCGGAATGTGGTGTCGAGCCCGGCAAGGGGGTTATCGCTGTCTGCCATTGCGGACTGAGGCTGGTGCTGCACTTCGCCTGTTGCCACAGATGCTGATATTGATGGCACGCCATCGCTGAAGCTATGATCTTCGATTGGAGCATGCTGACTGGCTTTTGCCGGCAATAGACCGGCTCGTTTAGAAGTAATGACGGGGAGCACGATGCCAACAAGGGTAACAATACCAACAGCCAGGCCATTGAGTTGCTCTGGTGTGATGGCGACATGGATGCCAAAGGCATCGCCAAATTGCGCCAACGCGCCCATGGCTGCGGCCAGGGCTGCGACCGAGATGCCACGATTTTTCCAGGCTTCCACATTGCTGACCTCGCTTCCTTTGCGGAACAAGTTGATGACTGCATTAACTTTTTCAAGCATGATCGCTCTCCCATAAGACGTTGTTTGCCAGACGATTCATCCAGCCAGCGCCAAATGTGGGCCAGTTGGATAATTTGGTATAAAACTTGATGCGATAAGCCAGCATGCGCCTGGCCAGTTTGTCGGGAGTGATACTGGCAACTGCGGCCAGGGTAACGGGGCCGATGATGCCATCTTCTGCAATATCAAGGGCGCGTTGCAGCAGTCTGGCTGCTGTGCCAGTACCGCAATTGACGGCACAATCAAAAAATTCAAAAGCGATAGTCAGCGGAAATTGATCCAGTTGATGGGCATCCCAAAAGTCACGCTTGTACAGCGCCCTGGCTTGCTCCAAAGTGAGCGCTGCAATATCTAGTTTTGGGTAGCTGCGCTGACTGATGCCAAACCGCGTCAGTTTGCCATTGTCCAGAGGGTGATTGCTGGTACCGCCTTCGTTTTTCAGCACCGGGGCAATACAGAGATCAAAGTTGTTCATGCTGATGTTCCTTCCATCGTTGTTCTGCTTCCTGTCGTTCTATTTCTGCTGTCTGCAGACTGACCCAGCGCTGGCGCAGCAGGATCAGTGAAATGGCTATGCCTATGAGCATGGATGCAATCGACAAATAGCCCTGAATTTCGGCTATTGAAGTCACGGGAGCAATTGCTGTCGTAATCGCCGGCACTGCCAGGGCAGTTTTCGGGTTATTGGTAACCGCCTCAGCCACCTGGCTGGCGGCAGTTTTGGCATGTTCGGGAATATTCATGAGTAAAGCTCTTGTAAATAAGAGGACGTCTATAAGGAGGAAGAAAGTAAAGTGGAATCGATAGGTAATACTCTCTCTACGCTCAAAAAGGGGTTTGCATGAATTTGATGCACGATAAGGTAATCAAATCTCAGGCAATGTCTCCTGGCTCCCAAGTGGTATAGTCATCTTCTTCGTCATTATTGGAAGAATTATTCGAGTCAGGGCTGCCGCGACCATTGCCAGCATTACCCCCACCCCGGCCATTGAAAATATTACCGACGCCTTTTACCAGGCCACCCAGCAGACTCGATCCCATATCACTTCCCTGGCTCGATTTTGTCGATGTCCCATTCGTTGTTGTCGTACCATTGACCCCCATATATGGCGACAGCAATCCGTTGATTCTGGTAGCCTGGTTCAGCGCATAATCATTCTGATTATTAGCAATGCCATAGGCATTGTTGATCAATGAAGTAACCGCATTAATACCATTAAGTTTGTTTTGGCTATTGAGCTGGTTATTGTTCAGTTGCCACGCAGCGTTTTGCATATTGGCTTGCTGGCGATTACCCAGGTTTGCCATATTGGTCGATTGCATACCCTGATAATTATTCTGGTTAGCTTGTTGCTGGAAACCCGCATTGGCCAGATTGGTTTGCAAGGCAGCGCCAAATAACTGCGACAGCACATTATTCTGCGCTGTCGCATTGAATTGATTATTGTTGTTCGCCATCTGTGCATTGCTGAGATTGACCTGGTTTTTTGCACCTGCATCAAGTCCAGCCACGTTATATTGCTGGCCCGACAGTCCCATGGCAGCATTCAGTTGATTTTGTCTATCCTGGGTATATTGCCCGGATTGTGCGGCAACTGCAGCATCTGTCATGTTTTGCCCGACTTGTGACAGGGCACGACTCATATTGCGCGCCAGGGAATCTGCAGCTTTTCCCTCTGCGATACCCTGACGCGACCCACCATACTGGCCGTTAGCGATAGCGTCACCGCGCAAGGAAGGCAGGATGTCTTCCTTGAACTGTTGCATCGCATCGCTTTGCAGATTCTGGAATTGCGCCGAACTTTGATTTAGGCCCTTTTGAATCGCGCCAGCCAGATAAGTATTATTCCCAAGGTCGCCATAAATCACGTCTTGAAAAGCCCTGCCCAGACCGAGATTATTTTGCCCAGGAGCGTTAATCATGGCCGCAGGGCCCGCTTGTGCCAGGCCAGAAGTTGCCGCCTGATAGCCTTGCGGCATTTGGCTGAAGGCCGCATTCATGGGCATGGTATAAGCACTTTGTGCGGCTTGCATGCTGACAGGGTCATAAGCATTCTTCATCAACCTGAAAGCCGAATCCCTCGCTTCCCCCATGTCCCAGGCAGAATTGGTGCCAAGATAGTTGTCAGCAGCCTGCCCATATAAACGCAGCCCTTCGTTTTGCGGCTTGTCCAGCAAGGCTTGGTACCGCTCAAGCAAGCCTCCACTGGTTTGATAATCTTCGGGTTTGTAAATGGGGTTCCCGTATTCATCTGCCCCTGTTGGTACAGCTCCTTTTTTTAAAACTTTTTCACCCGATCCAAACAAAATGGCAGCGATACGTGGATCAAGCTCTTGTTTGACAATTTGTGTTTGCGAGCCCGAACTACTACCTCCGTCACCTCCGCCACCACTTTTCATGAGGCCACCAACAAAGGCGCTCGCCGCGCCACCTGCTACCGCTGCAAAAGACATTATGATTCCTCCATTTTTTTCAACTCTTTCGTTGAGATAAGATGTTGTCTGGTCTGAAGCTGATCACTCTCTTCCACCAATTCATCTTCTATCTCTTCAATGACAAGCAAATCCGTTTTGCACACTGTTGTCCATATTGTATCTGCGTGCGCATAGCCCACTCGCTTCATGCCAGCCCTGGTAGGCAAAACGCAATATCCACTTAGCCGTCGCATGCCCGTATCGGTTGACACCGAAATATCGCCGCAAACAACATTCAGATGATCTGTTTTGTGCGTAGTACCAACCAGCACCGTGCCGGCTGGTATGTGTATAGTTCGCGCATACATCCCCCCCGACAAACAATGCTCGGTATTCAGATCAATCTGCGGGCCCTGCTTGAGGCAAGTCTCCAGCCTTGCCAGCGCATCAGGCTTTTTCAGTTCTTCCATGACTTATCCTAAAAATACCCAGGTTGAACTTGCGCCTTTGTAGTAATACAAGCCAACGCCAGATCCAGGATTCCACAAACTACCGTCGGCGTAGCGAATGTCACCATCTCTGGGCTTGGCAGGGGCAACTGTGGTTTTGTCTAGATGGCCGACCGATAATCCAGCAATGGCTGTGGCTATTTTCTGAAGTTCAGACGAAAAAAAACGCTGCATTTCAGCAGCGTCATCTGGCAATTTTGATGGCGCATAAGCCACCGTGTTTGAATTACTTGCTCTCACCATGCCCCCATGATATCCACGTCCAGATCAACCGAATCAAGTCGCCATTGAAATGCAGAGCCCGATGCGTAGCGATGCGCGATATAGCGACCACTGGCAAACAGATCAACGGCTACAGTAGAACCTATCGTATACGTTCCTGTGACCCATACTGGCTCATCATAAGGCGTGTCGGCATACCCTACGCTGACCTTGACTGTTTCACCCGCATTACCAACAATGCGTGGGCGCACGCCCTTCACCAGTTTAATGCTTTCAGGAGTATCAAATGACAAACCCCGTCGCTCCAGAAAAGCACTGGGCAAACTGCCGTTGAAGGAAGCGGAGGCATCGAGCATATACAGTTTTTGATCATTCGACGCCATAACGACGCGAGCAGTATCCGGCGTGTAATCGGGGCCACTCCAGAATGTCAGGTCAGAATCCCAGGAGTCAGAATCCTGTGCCCAGGTACCACCAAGATCATTCGATACAGCACCATAACTGGCATGATTCACATTAGGCAAATCGCGAAATGAGACTGTCTTGTCAATAAAATTGTATACCATGGCCTTATCACAGACTGTAGAGCCTATAGATGGATAAGCCAGGTAAATTTCATTCAGAAATGGATTCTTGAATACAAATACATTGCCACGGCTATTGACATCAATATTCTGAAAAAAGAATCTGCGTGTCTGCTTGTCCAGCACCGAGTTTGCTGTTTGCCCATCGTGAACAATGACGTCAGAGCCAGTAACCACGAAATGCCAGCCATCAAACTCAACTGCACAATTACGGTTGAGCATACCGGACATGCCAAGGATTTTGGAAAACCGGAACATCGATTGTCCGCCGACAAAATCCATACGATGGGTCGAATTTTCAGTATAGATGATGAAAGAATCGCGCAAAGGCAAACCATCGACAACTGGACTGTTTGCTTCTGCCAAATCAACTTCACCCGCATCCTTGGTGGCATCGGCAGCGTCCCAGGTTACTGGAAAAGCACCAGGATCAGCCGGATGCGACCATTTCACCAGAAATGGTTTATTCGTGCCGGCAACAGTCAGGTTCATGGCAATCAAAAAATTTTTATACGCCCGTAATGATTTGCAATAGGTGTTTGCAGGCCAGTTAGGTAAATCAACAAATTTATTTGCCATATTCAAGTCCCAGGACATCGGGATTCTTAATGCATCTCCAACATTTACTATTGGCAGACCTGAAAGCAAAGCATGGGTCCATTGATTGATCACACCCGCCCTGGGTGTCGCATGTGTAATATCGGTATGAGTCACGACACCACCAGAATAAGTCACCGCATGTGATTTGGCGGCACTCATGTATACCCAGTAACGGTTGCCCGAAATTGTCACTGGTAGCACATACTGCGGCACGACAGCTGGTGAGTTATATACTTCGCCATGGCCATAAAACTGGTAAGCATAGCCATCCAGAAAGCGAATATTGCGCGCATCTGTCCAGGCATTGACAGGTATTTCATGCTGCGACAAATCCTTGTTGACACCAAATTGCCCCACATTTTGTATTTTAACGAGAGCCATATGCGCTTAGTAAGCCGTAACGGTTTTGAGTATTTGAAGCAACTTGCTGCCCTTGATTTAACAAGCCACGCTGCTGGAAGTTATTTTGAAAATTATTTTGACGGTCATATGTATTTTGTGAATTGTTCCCCATACCATAAGGATTTGGCATATTTTGCTGTCCCCAGTTACTCTGAACAGACTGATTAGGACTTGCCCAATTTACGTTCACTGCACTGTTATATGCCTCAGTTTGCTGAAATGGCTGCAGATTTGGATATGGATTGCTTTGCTGTGGCGACTGGTATGCAGATTGCGACTGTTGCGGTCTTTGCCAGGGCATTTGCTGCACAAAACCTTTATTCGTGACCCATGGATTTTGATTTGAGACACCCTGCATAGTTTTTAAGCCAGTGTCCTGATTGATGTCACCAGGCAGGCGCGGCGCCTCTCCGCGATAGGTATTGACTGGCACATAATCAGGATGAGTTTGCATGTATTGCTGCACTCTTGATTGCGCAGATGCATCACTCAAGTTTTGGCCCGCAAATGGATCGTCAGTAATGCCGCGTAGCGCATTTTGAAAATTCAATTGCTCTTGCGTGGAATTCATTGTGTTTCCAAAGAAATTATCCATCCCGCCAGCCAAATCCATCTGGCGTCTTGTCGCACGCAGAAATTCTGGATCATAGCCAGCGTTGCCAACGCCGTTTTGCGCATAACCCATCTTGTTGGCTATCGAATTATCCTTGGCGTAAGCAGCCATGAAGCCGCCATTTCCGCGCACTTCAGCCAATGGGTCAAAGTCGGGGTTTTTAATCCATGATCCATTTGAATTGATGTATTGTTCATTTGACTGAGGCCTGCCATTTGACAATGTTTGCTGTGCTGGCTGGACTACTTGCGAATTGCCTGTCGTCGTTACGGAAGGGGAGGCCAAATCCCCACTTCCTATTCCCTTGCCATTTACCGCATTTTGAGCTGCAGCAATCAGAAAAGCATTATGAGAGACATCGTATCCTTTATTTTTTATTTCATTATTCCAGTAATCGATACCTGCCTGATCACCTACCTTACCAAAGGGGGCATACCAATTGCTTGCAGTACTTCCTCCAGCATTGTTTTGTATACTATCCGCACCTATGCCCTTACCCATCTGCATGTCTTTGGACGCAGCATTATAAAATGCACGGTGCGCTTCGGCCTCCCCTTTGCTAGCAATTTCCTTGTCCCAGTAGTCCATGCCAGCCTGGTCACCAACTCGTCCAAATGGCGTGTACCAGTCAGCTGACTTGTTTTTGCCGAGCTGATTGGCAGGTTTGGTGGGATCACTACCAATTTCAATGGTATTATTTTGTGCCATGGCAACCCTTATCCTTTCGATTTAGTAAATACCTGACCGTCCCAATGGTCGCCTATCGATACAGTATCGTCACAAGAAATGTAGCCGGCTACCACACCTAGAACGATATTCACTACGATACCATTCTCAATCTCTGAACTTTTCATCATCACCACCAGTAAATAACTACCAAACCATCACCACCTTTTCCGGAAGTACCAGAATCAGTTCCACCTCCGCCACCTGATGGGAAACCACCGTCATATCCATTGAGGCTAGTTGATTGCGCAGAAGCTCCTCCTGAGCCAGCCCCTCCCATCAATGCATGCAATATTCCATTGATGCTATTTGCAATCACTACCCCAGAATATGCTCCAGATTTACCGCCTCGATATTGCGACCAGCCCCCCCCTCCACCGCCGCCAGCAAAAAGACTCGCTCCAGGGGCAAATCCTATATTTGTTGACGAACCAGAGCCACCGCCCCACACTGCATTTCCACCATATCCCGCCGGATCAGCATTTGCACCACCTAAATCGCTAATTGCGTTCCAATTCAAATTAGTAATCAAGCCGTTTGAGGAGCGATTATTTGGGAAGCCGCCTACCCCATCGCTAGTTCCAATGCCGCAAATGCCACCACCACCACCACCACAGTTATTCCCACCTCCTCCCCCACCATATGCTTCGATTAAAAATCCCAATACTAATGAGCCGAAAGCAGATTTCCCCCCCGTATTTCCAACACCTACACCGCCTGTTACTGCTCCTCCCCCAGCTCCTACGATCACTGGAACCACAGTCCCAGGCTTCATCAATTGCGCTGGAATCATAGACCTATGTCTTGCCCCTCCACCGCCGCCAGAAGCATAAGTTGCGATACTTGCACCGCTACCACCGGCACCAAACACATCAACTAAATAATAGTTGGCCATGGGCACTTGAAAATTTCCAGACGCCTTAAATACCTGAAAACCTGCCCCTCGTGGCGCAGCCCCAACAAAACCTGTAAACCCGGTCATAATTAGTAATCCCCTGTATGCACACGTACACGCCAGCCCGCAGCTACCGCAGTCCCAATCGTGGCATACAAGATATATCCTGCTGGAATAGCACGATTAACAGGAATCACAACCTTCGTCTGAGCTGAGATTTCAGTTAAAGTGGTAGCTGGCAAATTCGCTTCTTCCCAAAGTATGTTATTTAAAGCTGCAGTGTTCGTAGAACCATTATTCAGAAATATGCGTAAAACTGACGCTGTATTTGTACCAATTGGAAGTGCCTCGACGCTCTCAACGAATGCGCCATTAACACCCGCAGAGGCAGAAATTTGTGTCACCGTACCTGTGCCATCTTTGGCAGTATTGGCCACAGTAATTACTGGCGGCATCGTCGCCGGAAATTTGGGTGTCAATGGAAATATAGGTTTTTGATTCGCTGCCATGCGGTCTCCTTAAAAATTATTATATAAATACAAATCACTACCGACGGAACCTGCATCCCCCCAAAAAGCGGTAGTGCCATCACTCAAGATGGTCTGGCCTGTTGTCGCAACACTCTGTCCAGGTAAAACTGCAGAAAAAACCAATCCATCTGCATACAGCTTGCTAACCGCATGCATTGCTGAGACCGGAGTAGCAACGCTCAGCACAGCTGTTGAGAAATCATGTGCACCTGCATAGTTTTCTCCCGCTTTATTCGCCTTGCCATTCATACTTGCACCAGTCAATGCGCCACCCACGTCCAAAGAACCACTGACAGTTTGATTACCACTCAACGTCAAATTCCCTGTCAAAGTCTGATTCCCAGTCCTCAACAACATCTCAGACCCGGCAATGATGACGAAATTTGTGCCGTCATACATCAACAGCAGTGGTTGACTGGCGACGATGTCGCCGGCAGTAGGATCCGCACCCAGCAAAGTCTTGACCGGTTTCGCACCCAGACCAGACACATTCACCGTCAAAGTGCCCGTTCCCACATTGACTGGCCGATACAACAGCAACAGCCCTGCGGTGTAAGCCAGCAAGGCAGTAGCAGGGTTCAGGATATGTGCCGCCGCAGTACCTGTTTCTGCTGCAGTAACAATCACCGCACCAGTAAAACCAGCAAAGCATTCCTTCAATACCGTTTTAAGCATGCGGATATGATCATCGCCCTGGGATTTAGGGTCAAATGCCGTAGGATTCGTGATCGTCAGATCATTGATATAGTTTGCAGTTTCCAATGCCATTATTTAGCCCTCACTTGCATGGTTGAACCTGAATACCAGTCTATGGAATTGATGGCATCCACACTTTGCAAATACAGTTTTTCAAAAGTAGGAATGCGCGCATCGTTCATAATAAATGGCTGAGCTGCACATAAAGCAGCGTACAGATATACATTAGGAAAAGCCGTCAATAGCCAGTTCGTCGTATTGATAGTTGTTAGCGCAGGTATGCGCTGCTGATACGTCAGTTCCAGCTGATAAGCTGCATCTGGTACAGGTGCCAGCTGCAGTTGCTGACCAATCACAGAAAATGCCACTGGTTTGCCAGTCGCTGCACTTGCGTGATCAGCACTGAGTTGATCTGGGGCAGCATAACGCAATACTGTTACTGGGTCGCTACGCAAGAGCAACCTTCTCATTTCAAGCATATCAAGCGGCAAGTTCACATATGCATTACCTGCTACCGTCAACAAATTGCTGCGTATATCCATGGGCCGCGCCACGATATCCGAAGACATTTTGGCTTCAGCCAAAGCAATAAAATCGGCAATAAACGGCGTCAGATCAGTACGATGTAACCAACTGCTCACTGCTGTTTGCAAACTTGCATAGTCAGTGATGGCACTCATACCCGGCCTCCCCAGACACGAAAGGCAGACAATGCCGGATCTGCCAGCATGCTCTTTACATGCACGGCTTCCGCCATGAACTCCTGGAAACTGATGCCTTTATCGTTCAGATATTTTTCTACGATCACCATGGGGAAAGACGCTGCATGCCGCATATCAGCCGAACCATGCTTTCCTTCCTTGTGCAGAGCTTGAGTATGCTCAGCAATGGCTGTGCAATCCTGTACACGCTCAAACGTGACATCGCCACCTTCGACATGGATATTGGTCGTGACTGCCATTACATGTTCTCCAGCGGAGAAACCTGCACCACGCCCGCAGCAGCCACCTGTATCGCCGCTATCCTGTCATTGCCATTCACACTCAGGATGACAGCATCACCAGGCTGCACCTGCAAATCTGTGCTCAAGGCAGTTGCGGATGATTTGCCAAGCCGTACACAAGCTGGCGCGGTCGCAGCAATACGGATAAAGCGCGGTAATTCACCGCTGGACATAGTTGGAATAGTTGCAGATGCAGACGTACCCGAAGTGGCGATTGCCACTCCGGTGGTCTGACTCGAAACGGTGATATATCCACCATTCATAAAACCTCCTGCGCTTCACAGCGTTTTAATTCAATTGAAAAAGGCGGGGCTTGCACCCGCCAGCTTTTTTATGAAGTCACAAAATCATGCTGACTACATAATGCGACTTCAAGAATTACAAGACGTCGTAAATCGCACCATGCGCTTTAGGTGCGCGGCACTCCAGCGTGTATTCCACCACCAGTTCGCGCTGCACTGCATCGCCCGTTGTCGCCAGTTCGATAGTGCTGAACGGACGCAGGTAAGCCAGTGCCAGTTTGTCAGCCTGCAAGACAAACACATCACGCGCTGCCTGGAAGCGATTCGGTACCACCTTCAAAGAACCAAAGTCTGATACATACACATCAATCGCCGCATACAGCTTGGCATCTTCCGACTTATCAAAGCGTGTAGCATTGCCAGAAAATGTAGAGAAAGTCTGTTTCTGTGCCGGGCCGACCATGATAGTGTCAGGCTCGCCACCGGCGCTATAACATTTCTGCAAAACATTCTTCAACTGCGCTTCAGTAAATGCACGTGGTGTACCAACTGTGCGGCCAGTATTGCCTGTATAAGATGCCAAAGTACCGGCATTATTATCGACGTTATCAACTACCCAACCGACCAGACCGCGTGCCTGGCGCGGGGAAGTTGCAGCAACATCCAATTGACAAAGGGCCGACTCCATATCACGTTTCAATTCCAGCGAAGCCATGGACAACTGGTAAGCCAGTTCATCCTTACGACCCGCAGGGTTCATCGCTTGTTGAGTACCCGAGACGATGACGGTCTTCGATGCGATCTGAGTACGATTACTCAAACGCACAGTCGGCGTCACGCTCTTGGCCGTGGCATTGTCACCCTCAGCCTGTGCATTGGTGGTGACTGCGCTGGCCAGATCCTGCGTTTGCCATTCATGCAAAGTATTGCTGGCTTTGGCCTTAGCCGCCATGTTCATCAATGGCGTAGTGGTGGGGGAAATGCGATAGATGATATCGCTGAGATCTTCCTTGTTACCAATTGCGCTGGTCGTTACATAAGTATTGCTTGGTGCTGTCATAGATTTCTCCGGGGTCTCGCGACCTTAAATAAATTTTGCAAAAAGGGATGCTGCGTCTTCAACTCTGCCGGATTTGGCAAGACGCTGCATGGCAGCCTGACGACCATCACCGCCGGGTGATTCGCCCACACCCGGCCTGATTACTTTTTGCGGTATGCTCGTCACACGCTTGGCTGCTGCGTTGGCTTTGGCCATCATGGCATCGTAAAGCATAGCCTTACGCCCCAACAGTACAGCCTTATGATCAGCGATACTATCGACTAACTGATGTTCAAACCCCTGCTCCAGTAAATACTGGCGAATAGCCTTACTTTCGGCTTCGGCCTTTCTGCTGTCTTTCCAGTCCGGTAGCTTGGCAAGAAGTTCTTCCTGCTGCGTATGGAGCACAGACTCCAGATGGTTTGCCTGTTCAGCCTGGGTGATATGTGCCAGGCGTTGTTGTTGCTGCATATTTTTCTGATAAGCGGCCTGTCTCCTTTGATAGAGATGCTGCTGTTTCAGATATTCAGCGGGATTATTGTCCAGCAAATGTTCCCAGTCTATCTGCTGTTGCTGGTTCAGGGCGCCTTCGATCTGAGCTGCCATCTTTTGCAGATTGCTGGCATACTCCTGGCGCTCCTGGCTGGCTCTATGGATTTCAGCTTCGGCAGCCTTACGCTGTTCAGCCACTTCCATGGTCTTTCTGGTGTAGTCAGATTGACGCAAGCCATTTTTATAGGCGTCTGCCAGCTCTGCCTTCGATAAATTAACAGTCTTGCCATCTATGACAATGGTGACAGCCTCATCATCTCCGGCATACAAGTCCGGCTCTGCGGCCTCAACGGAGGGTTCGGCAGACAAAGTATCATTCCTGTCTCTCCGGCCACTCAAATCATCCAGCACTTCCCTCTCCAGAGCCTGGGCACTTTTTTCATGTGCCTGCGGTTCAAGAAAAGCGCCCATGGCTTGCGCTGCACCATCTACATTTAAAGCACTACTTGTGGGTTCAGTTACCTGATTATCCATATTCCATCTCCAATCAATGAATGGGACTTACACCCATTCCCGGCGCCTCGCGGCGTTAAGATTTATCCGGCAGAAAAACCGCTACTGCGGCCATCCAGTGTGCCGGACCTGACACTAGATTTTTATTAATTCACCGCTATTCAGTTGGTATGCCGCCTCGCCACATGCCACCCTGACCCAACCCTTGGCTGTCTGTATCATCGCCACCGTGGGATGCGGATGAAAGGCCATGGCAACCGAATCCTTCCAGCCCTTGAAATTCTGTACCGCCTTCACCAATTCTTCAAACGATGCATCAGGCCTTGCTTGTGTTCCACTTCCAGTTGCGCCAGCTTGCCGGTTTCCAGCGTTGTATCGAGCTGGCTTTTGAGTTTCTTCAACATGGCCAGATACATCCAGAGTTTTTCCCGTCCCTCGGCGTCGCGTGCTGGTGAGTTTTTCCATTTTTCCGTGACCTCGTTTTCTATATCGGCAAATGCCTGCTGATAGGCTTCATTCTCCAGCACTTCCCTGGCGCGGCTGGCTGCATGTACGCGTTGCTCAAATGTGCTCATCATTCGCTCCTGTCAATCCATCTGTCATCCCTGCAGTTAAACCGTCCATGCAAGCATCCGGTTGGGCTTTTGGCTGCATCTTCGCTTCTGCCGCAATACGGGCAACCATCATCCTGGTTTCCGCCTCCAGCTGCGCTTTCCAGCGATCAAACTCCATGCGTTGCTGCGCCAGTTGCGCATCCAGTTGTGCTTTATGCTGCCGCTCCTGCATATCATTCTCTGATTGCGCTAGTTGCTTTTGTGCTTCCAGTTGCAGTTCACGCTCACGCAGCATGGCTTCCTGTTGCAATTCGCGTTCGCGCATTTGCATGTCCATCATGTGCTTTTCTTTACTCGCCTGCATTTGCATTTGTGTCTTTTGCTGCTCGGCCTGCATCTGCATTTGCACAGGATCAGGCGGTGGTGGTGCTGGTGGTGCTGGTGGATTTTTAGCAGGGTCGCTAAAAAACTTGTCGCCATTCTTAAATCCCAGCAAACGCGCCAGCTCAGAACTGGATTGATAAATCCCTTGCGGATTCGCTATCCCCAAAGGAAAAACCTTTTCCTGCTGCGCCAGCAAGGCCATCAGATGATTCACCTTCTGGTCTTTGTTACCCAGACCGATGCCGACATTGATACTCACATCAAACTGATTGCGCCATTCGCGCGGATCAATATCCACCCAGCCATTTGACAGCCTGACTTGCGCTTTCTTGTCCTGATGCTGGCATATCAATTTCAACACCAGCTTGAACAACTCTGTAAAGCCTTCAGCAAAATTGCGCGAGATTAAATCCAGACGCATATCTGCCTTGTTGGTGATGATATTCATGCCCTGCGCAGTCTGGTTCAAGCCATCAGAGTCATTGCCCTGGCTATAGCGAGTCCAGCCCGTCTTGTTTTCCAGGTCTTGCTGTATATAGTCGAGCAAACCCATAGCTTCACCCGTATTACCCTGTGCCTGATCCAGCCTGCCCACCGCACCGGGCTGCTTGATACGTACCACGCCGCCAGGGCGTGAAGTCAGCAAATCATCCAGATTCACCTGGCCCTCAACTGCGTAATAGCGACCATTGACATTCAAATACAGATTATCGAGCTGGCTGCGCAAGATGCTGGTCTTGGTCTTCTGGCTTTCCATCGCCAGATCGGCAATCGACAGTCCAAAGAAGGTATGCGGCAATGGTACAGGCGTGATATCAACAAAGGGGATGAAATCTACCTCTTCATTGTCGAGCAACTCATTACCAGCTACCGTCACCTTGCGCAATTCACTGATGCCATCACCGTCAAAATCACAACGTACATAAGCTTCTGTAATCCATATCTTGCGTTGGCTGTCGTCGGCATTCGTGACCTCATCCGACAGATAGGCATTTTCATCATTCCAGCTCAGTCGCTGTATACGTTCAAGATTCAAGGCTTGCCCCTGATCTTCGCCACTGATATTGTCCACGTTCTTGTAACCCATGGATTTCAGCTCAGAGACTGTCCGTTGCACTCGGTGCCCGACAAACTTGGCTGTCTGTATATCCTTGGCATTGCGTGCAATCAGAAATTCTTCAGGTGGCACATTGTCTATTTGTATCTTGCCGCCAGTCTTCACGCGCTTGCAAGTAATGTCATACAACAGTTCAGGTGGCTGTGACTGGATTTGCTGCAACTGCGCTTGCAGCTGTTGCACCGCTGGATTAGCTTGCGGATTTGCTGGCGGCATATTTGGCTGGCCGGGCAGCGGAGGATTCGCCTGTGGTGCTTGAGGGCCTTGAGGTGTCTGCATCGCCTGCTGCATTTGCTGACTGATTTGCAGGTTGATCTGTTCGACTGCCTGCTGTCGCTGTTTGGCGTCATCCTCATCCGGATAAGCCTGCTGGGCAATCACTTCAATTTCCGGGTCATCCAGAATTTGCGCCAACTCTATCTGGTTCAAACCATTGTATTCTTCCTTGGCTTCTTCAAAGCGGGTATCCCACCACACCTTGACGATGCCATTTTTTTGCAACAGGGCATCCTTCATCCACACATAAGCTATCTTGTGACCATTGTTCTTTTTAAAGAACAGGTAATTGATGTATTCCGTCGCAGCCTTGGCCCTGGCTTCATCGTCCGGGTTTTGCGGTTCAAACTCGACAATCGAATCGCCACCGCAAAACGTCAGCATCAATTGCGGCAACATAGACTCTATGGTGTCACGGACATCGGTAGATACTACCGACGAACGGCCATCCACTTCTGGTGGCGACAAATCACCCACCGCCAGACCCAGATAATAATATTCCGCCTTTTGCCTCGCTTGTGACAAACGCGAAGATGAATAACCCAGGCTCTGGCGCATTTCTGTCTGCACCAGTGCTTTCAATTCGTCTTGAGATAAAGCTTTAGCCATTCCATCCTCTATGCATAAGTAAATTTAGGGTAAGTCAGTTTACCGCCCCATTCTTCGTTCGACATCGCCTCTGCATTGATGCAGATATAGCGCAGGTTGTCTGCACCATGGCTGAACTCATCATGTAAGGGCGCGCCAGCTTCATTTGTGCTTTGATTAATCACACGGCGATAACGCTTTACGCATTCAATCAGGCGCGCAGTTTTGTCCGCATCAAACCACAGGCGTCCAAATGTCATGCGCGTCAGGCGTATGCCATCTTCCACACTCATGCTCGGCGTGATCGCCACATCCCAGCCCAGGGCTGTCATGATTTCTTCCGCGCTCTTGCCGGTTTTGAAGTCCTTGTTGCGACCATCGTGAGGTAAAAATAATTTCCCCCAGTTCATATTCTTTTGTTTCAACAAGGCCGAGTAATAATCCAGCGTCTGATGGCTGTCTTCCAGATATTCAATTACCCGCAATTCCGAACTTTGTCTTTGCACCAGGCTGATCGCCATCGCATCATTCCAACCCAGATCAACCACCACATGCACTTTCAGCAGGGGGTCATACGGCACATGACAAATCCTGCCCTGTGCGCCAGCCACTTCGTGGTAATAAATCGCGCCACTGACTGCCGGTTTGCATTCACCATCCCAGATATTTTTATAAGCTTCAGGCTCGCGCTGCATGCAGGTTTGTCTTTCTCTTTCCAGCACCTCAGGGAACCAGGGGTTATCACGCCAGTTCATCAAGATAGAGACACAATCATGCGGTGGTCTTGCGACAAAACGCTGATGGGTAGGATCAGTTTCCAGCTCCGGGTTATAAGTCACCCAGATTTCTGAGCCTGCTGTGCGTATTGTCGGTATCAAAATACTCCATGACCTGTCTGACACACTCTGGCCTTCTTCTATCCACACCTTGGTGCAACCTTCAAAAGACTTGATACTGTCAGCCGTCTGGTCAGACAAACCACTGAAATAAAAACGCGTGCCATTCATGCCGCGAATTTCTGATTCATACACTTGGTAGAAATGACTCAAGCCTAGCGCTGCAATCTGGTCACGCAAGAGTTGGTGCACAGATTGCTTGATCGACTTCTGCAACTCACGTGCGCATAAAATCCGCTCCACATTCTGAACACCCAGCAACAACAAGGCGCGGGCAAAGCCCCAGGACTTGCCACTGCCGCGCCCACCACGCGCCACCTTGTAACGCGCTGGCTGGAATAGAAATTCCAGTTTTTCAGGAAACTCACATTCAATCTGCATTCGGCTTGACCAGTTTGATGGCGATATCGCTAATCAGATGTTCGCCGTTTTCACCTGCACCATTCACTTGCAGGGGTAAAATCTTCAGATACAACACTGTCCAAAAGGCTTTTTCATTGGTCGGGTCTTCCCTTGCCCATTGCGCCAGGCGCAAAGCGCCGCCCAGTTCTTCACCCGCTTTGGCAATCGCATCCCTGACAGTCAATGTAGATTGACTGACTGCTTTCTTTGGTCGCCCGCGTGTCTTGGCAGCAGGCTTGGCCGTCACCTCAGATGCAACAGCAGCCCTCACAATTTTGCTTTCACTCATTTATTTTCAGGATGCCTTGCGGCTTGTCCTGCTCCAGGGTTATCGGCATTGGCCCGTCCGGGAATCATGGGCAGCGCAACTGCACAGTCTGCATAGACTGCAATTGCAGGCGCACATTCCCATGATTCCCATCAACGCCCAAAAAGATTTACCTGTCTGCTGCTTCGCGTTCAGTATGGTCAGCACTATGTGATAGGGTGATACGCTTGCAATCACAAACAGGTAAAAGCATGTGCGCCAGCACAAGCATGTCGTACGGCGCGATTCTGTCAATTTTCTGCAATCGTCAACAAGATTCATCAGCAAAATTTGCGAACAAAAATTCGTGAACAAAACGCAGAAAACAAAAAGCCCCGCTGCTTTACAGTAGCGGGGCCAGATCAACTCTAACAAATCAAATTCTTCAGGACGCAAATCGTCCTGAATAGAACTATATACTGATTGTATAATCAGTGCAAATTTTTCTTAAGCTCAAGCATTCACAGAAAAACTCTCTGAAAACACAGCGCAAAAGTTTAAGAAAAATCCGTCAACTCAAAACCAAAAACCCCGCTTTTTTCAAAGCAGGGTTCGTGGTTTTTATCTGAGGGATACAACAATATGGCAACAGGACGCAGCTCGCCCTGAACAACACTATATACTGATTATTTAATCAGTGCAAATTTTTCTTATTAAATTAAATTACGCAAACGCAGCAAGAAAACAACATCTGAATTCAGCCCGGCACACGCATTAACAAAAATAAAATAATCAATAAAAACAAGACTTTAAAAACAAAAAACCCCACTTTTCACAAAGCAGGGTCCGTTGTTTTTATCTGAGGGATACTACAGTAAGGCAATAGTGCGCAACTCTCCCTGAACAACACTATACACTGATTATTTAATCAGTACAAATTTTTCTTAAGTTTATTTTTCATGCCTATTCTCTCTATAAAAACAACTGGTGACGCAAGGAACCAAACCTGATTGGGCACACAAGCAAGCACGCAGACAAAGCGCAAATTCGTTCAGATGAATAAAATCACAATGACTTGCTTTCGGTCATATAATTATTCAAAGCAAATTTTTCGCTGTGAGGTGTTCACCATGGGGAGCCAGGTATTTTGCCCACATCGTCCTTGAACAATGTCTCCTCTCTGCTCGTGAGGAATCTGCTACTGGCCTTCGTCTATATCCTGTTTGGACGTATCGCCCTGCTGCTCGCGATTCCTCCCGGCTATGCCATTGCCGTCTTCCCACCGGCGGGCGTGGCAGTGATTGCCGTGTTAACGGGGGGATACCGTCTGCTGCCTGGCGTAGCGCTGGGTTCATGCATCTTCAATCTGTGGATAGGCTGGGAAAGCCAGGGGCAATTAACGCTTACAAATAGCGGCCTGGCCCTGCTGGTTGCCGCTGGCGCCATGCTGCAGGCCATGAGTAGCGTTTATCTGCTGAAACGCTTTGTTGGCTATCCCGCTGCGCTTGATGACGAACGCCACGTTGCCCTCTTCCTGTTGCTGGCTGGACCAGTTGGTTGTCTCGTCAATGCCAGTGTCGGCATCTTTTCCCTGTTCACCCTGGGTCTGCTGCCAGTCGCAGACATGTTTGGCAACTGGCTTACATGGTGGGTCGGCGACATTCTTGGCGTTCTCATTGTCGCCCCATTGGTGATGATACTGGCGGGCCATCCGCGCACTATCTGGAAGTCGCGCGGTCTTAATGTAGGCGTGCCTTTGTTGCTGACACTATCGGTCGTTGTCTCTGTCTTTCTGTATGTACGCGAATCAGAATCCGACCGGCAAAAACAGGAATTCGACACCGAGGCCGGCCGCATGGTACAAGCCATACAGCAACGCTTCGATTTGCAGAGTGAATTACTGCGCAATCTGGAACGCTTCTTTGCCAGCACCGATCATGTCTCCAGAACAGATTTCCAAAGCTTTGTTGGCTCAACACTGCAAAGAGAAAGCACTATCATCGCAGTCGATTGGGCCCCTCTGGTCATGCACAGCGACAGAGCAAGTTTTGAGACCAGGCTGAGAAAAGAAAGCGATACCTCCTTCATTATCAAACAACGCAGCGATCAAGGGCCGCTCGCACCTGCCAGTGCGCGTGAATTTTATCTGCCTGTTGAATTTGTCGAACCTTACCTGGCCAACAAACCGGCCCTTGGTTTTGACCTGTTTTCTGAACCAGGCCGACGGGTCGCCATAGAAAGAGCACGCGACACCGGCCAAATGAGTACCAGCCCCCCAGTCAGCATCATCAATACAGACAGGGCAAAAAATGTCACTGGCAGCCTGATTTTTGCACCTGTGTATACCCGCCATCTGCCCATCTCCACGATGGAACAAAGACGTGCGGCATTTCGCGGCGTTGTGCTCAGCGTCTTGCAGGTAGATGACCTGATACGGCATGTATTCAGCGAGGATATACGCGAGCAGATTCAGTTCCGCCTGCGCGACCTCAACAGCGCCACCGGCAAGGGCGATGTCTATGACACTCTGGAAAAGAATCAGACAAGCACATCATTTCGCAGCATCATCCTGTTCGGCGACCATGAATTTGAATTCAGCGCCCAACCTTCTCCCGCCTACTGGCAACTGCACCACTCCTGGTCAGCCTGGGCCACCCTGATAGGCGGCCTGTTCTTTACCAGCCTTGTCAGCGTGTATCTACTGGTCGTCAGCGGCAATGCCTATCATATCGAACATAAGGTCACACAACGCACGCTGGAGCTGGAGGCCAGCAAAGAAGAGTTAATACGCAGTGGCCTGCTCTTGCAAACCGTCATGGAAGGGACCGAATCCTATATCCATGTGCGCGACCTTGATGGCCGCTACCTCTACATCAACAAGGAATATGAAACTGTTTTCCAGATGATGCGCGAGCAATTGATAGGCCAGACCATAGAAGACGTTTTTCCGCCTGATCTCGCCAGAAAATACCGCAGCGCCGAACAAACCGTCATCGCCACCAAGACAGCTTTGCGTACTGAAGCAATGGTGCAGCAAAAAGACGGCATGCACACCTACCTGGTCGTGCGCTCCCCGCTCATCAATGCCGATGGCGAAGTCTTTGGTGCCTGTGGCGTAGGTACCGACATCACCCAACGCAAAAAAGATGAAGTAGCCCAATATGAAAACCTCATGCTGCTCCAGGCAGTCATGGACAGTACCGCTTCAGCAGTCTGCCTGCGCGACAAAAATGGCAACTACCTTTATGCCAACAAAGAATATGACAGGCTCTTCAAGCCTGCCAACATCACCAGCCTGATCGGCACCAGCGTCTATTATCTGTTCTCGCGCGACAAGGCAGAGCAATACATGCGCCTGTCAGAAGAAGTCGTCAGGCAGGGAACCACATACCGCACAGAAGTCGCTGTCACTGCTGGTGGCATCAACACTACCCACATCCTCATGCTCACTCCCTTGCGCAATGAGTCGGGTGAAATTTATGGTGTCTGCACGGTCGGTACCGACATCAGCCAGCGCAAACAGTCAGAAGAAGCCATTCTTGCCCTGAACTCCCAGTTGGCCGCCACCACAGCCCTGCAAAACGCCATACTCGACAGCGCCAATTTCTCTATCATTGCCACTGACACTGCTGGCCTCATACAAGTCTGGAGCAAGGGCGCAGAACTCATGCTCGGCTACACAGCAGCAGAAATGATAGGCCTGCAAACCCCGCTGTGCCTGCATGAAGCTGCCGAACTAAACAGCCGCGCCGCCAGGCTCAGTCAGGAATTTGATACTCCCGTAACCGCCGGGTTTGCTGTATTTGCCCTGCGCGCCTTACATGGCATGGCCGATGAAAGCGAATGGACATACAAGCGTAAAGACGGTAGCCACCTGCCCGTCATGCTCTCAGTCACCGCTCTCAAAGACAGCGAGGGAGAGATATCCGGTTTCCTCAATATTGCCTACGACATCACCGAGCGCAAAAAAGTCGAGATCATGAAAAATGAATTCATCTCTACCGTCTCGCACGAATTGCGCACCCCACTGACCTCCATACGCGGCGCACTGGGTTTGCTGATGGGCGGCGCACTCGGTAAAATGCCAGAGAGTGCAGAAAAAATCCTTGACATCGCCACCAAGAATTGCCAACGTCTGGTCAGGATGATCAATGACATTCTCGATGTAGAAAAAATTGAATCGGGCAAGATGGAATTCAATTTCGCCCAGGTACATTTGATTCCTGTGCTGGAGCAAGCCATTGCTGCCACGGTTTCTTATGCAGAACAGCACCAGGTCAATCTCAGGCTGCAGACAGAAATCAAAGACGACATCGTCAGGATAGACACAGACCGTATCACCCAGGTCCTCATCAACCTTCTCTCGAATGCCGCCAAGTTTTCCCCTCAAGGTGCCACTGTCGATGTGCTGCTGACATACCAATCAGGTCATATGCGCGTCGCCATCATCGACCAGGGCATAGGCATAGCCGACGAATTCCGTGAGCGCATTTTCCAAAAATTTGCTCAAGCAATATCGTCCGACTTCAACAAAAAAAGCGGCACTGGTCTGGGCCTGAGTATTTCCAAAGCCATCGTCGAACACCATGGCGGGCAAATTGGTTTTACCAGCGTCATCGGCCAAGGTAGTGAATTTTTCTTTACCCTGCCCGTTGATATCGAAGCTGCAAGTCGACAAAAAGTAAATCTAGCCTGAAAAAATATCGCCCCGACGGCTGCCCCAAATAAGGCTTGAGCATCGCAATAAATTTACAAGGCGTTGCATAACCCAAGGTATCGGCAACTGTGGCTACTGCATCGCCAGCAGCAAGGTGTTCCAACTCGTACAAAAGTTGCTCCTGCTGACGTCACTGTTCTGGTCAGAACAAATAAGCACACCGAGCTTATTATTTACTCACGTACCGACTATCAAGCAACATTATCAATATAAAAGTGTCAGCACCTGGTGACAGTCAAAAATGACACAGTGATTCGACATGATATCGCTGATACTCACCTGCCTAATCAGGTTGCGGTGAGAACTCAAGTATGAAAGTTTTTTTCCCATCGTTGACGCTAACTAATTTTCGTTCCGCAATCCTCCTGTTCCAATTTTGAGTGCGACCGCCAAACATATCTGGAGAAAATGATTCAATCAAAATGTCTTTTTCTACCTTGAATGTGCCAGCGGAGCAACTTGGATCATAGTCTCCAACATGCGGTGCACGACCACGCTTAGCAAGTGCCCAGAGATCGTCGGTAACAGTTTCTGTGAAAGCCCAGAAATCAAACGGGTGATCGCGGTAACAGCTAATCCAATCGCCATTGGCGTAGTAGCGCATGTAATGAAAACGAACACCATGCATGCGCACACCAGCATGCCACTCCTCCCATTCTTGAGCACCAGATGCATAAAAACCATCAAATAAAACAAATGCACTCACTATCGGCGTCTTGCGGAACTTGAACCAAAACATTATTGGGTCCTGAGCTTATAAATTGCAGTTAATAGGGATTCATTGCATGGAGACTCAGTAGCTTGAGTATGCTTAGATTCTATATCGCTTTGCCAACGTAATAAGAGGGTCATATCAGGCAGAGGCAAAAGAGCGCAGCAGAATCTAGAAAAAAACCAACAAAGAAAACTTCAAATGCACTTGCGACTGAGAATGATTCTCATTTATAATAAACTCGATTAAAATATATTAGTCGTAAAAACTCCCCTTTTTACGATGCTCCCAGCCTCAAGCACGGTGCAATGTCCGTGCGGGCTATGGAGTTGACCATGATACGCACAAGCCAGTCGCCGCTAGCCAGTGTTCAATTTTTCTAATTATTAGGAAACACGATGCTAAGCAAGACGCAAATCGCCCTGGCGCTGGGTATGACATGGGGCATGGCTCCGGCAACTATTTTTGCACAAACTCCAGGCCCAGTCCCACCAACAGAAGCAACTACCCTCAAAGATATTACTGTCACCTCTACGCGTACCGCCAGGACAGTCGATAGCGTGCCCAATACCGTCACCGTCATCCCTGCTGCCAGGATAGAACAAGAAGGTGGGCGCGACATCAAGGACCTGTTCCGCAATGAACTCGATATCAGCGTGCGCGCCGCCCCTACCCGTTTTACGGCGGCTGGCAGCTCTACTGGCCGCGCTGGCAATGAAGGTATCAATATCCGCGGTCTGGAAGGTAACCAGGTCCTGATGCTGGTGGATGGCATGCGTGTACCGGGTAGTTTTTCATTTGGCGCATTTGCGACAGGTCGTGGTGATTTTCTTGAACTTGATGGCATCAAGGCAGTAGAGATTTTACGTGGTCCTACCTCCACACAGTTTGGTAGCGATGGTCTGGCGGGTGCAGTCAGCTTCCGTACGCTTGACCCGTCTGATCTGCTTAAAAAGGGCCAGTCTTTTGGCGGCTTCGTGCGCTCTGGCTATTCTACTGTGGACCGCTCATGGCGCAATACTGCCGCCATCGCTGGCGACAATGGTAGCTGGCAAGGTTTGCTGCTGGTCAGCGACCGCCGTGGCCATGAAACAGAAAACCGTGCAGACAATGGCGCAAAAAACGTCAACCGCACCAAACCAAATCCAGTTGATTTCAATGCCCAATACCTGCTGGGTAAAGCAATCTTCAAAATCGATGGCAACCAGCAAATCGAAGCCAGCGTAGAAGCACAAAAACGTACGCAGGATACCGATGTTTATTCTGCCCGTGCCGTGCCGCCACTGGCATCCACCAGCACCCTGGACCTGGATACACGCGACAAGGTAGAACGCAATAAACTCAACCTGGCACACCGCTATAAAAACCTGAATTCCAGCTGGTTGCACAATGCCGAGACACGCCTGTACTGGCAAGATGCCAAGGTCAGCCAATACTCTGCCGAAGACCGGAACACCGCCGCTGACCGCACCCGCGACAATCACTACAACACCAAGATCGTCGGCTTGTCCAACATCATGGAAAGCAATTTCTCCGGTGCTGTTGAACAAAAACTCAGCTATGGCTTTGACTGGAACCGCACTGAAGTCACAGGCCTGCGCGATGGCACGGTAGCACCATTTGGTGAAACTTTCCCGGCCAAGCCTTTCCCTGATACGACTTACACAGTCACCGGTGCCTTCATCCAGGATGAAATCGAAGCAGGCAAGCTGAGCATCATTCCCAGCCTGCGTTATGACCATTACAAACTCGCTCCATCCAGTGCAGGTTACACAGGTGGCGCAGTCGCCACCTTGTCTGACAGTGCAGTCACACCACGCCTGGGTCTGGTATGGCAACTCGACGCTGCCTTTGCACCTTATGCACAATTCGCCAAGGGCTTCCGTGCACCTACTCCTGACCAGGTCAACAATGGTTTCACCAACCTGGCATCCGGCTACACCAGCGTAGGCAATTCACAACTGAAAGCAGAACGTGCTGACAGTTTTGAGATTGGCTTCCGTGGCAAGATACAGGGTTTGCGTTATTCCTTCGCTGCATTTGACAATAGCTACAAAGACTTCATCAGCCAGCAAGTCGTACGTGGCACAGGCACTGCAGTTGACCCACTGGTATTCCAGTACATCAATCTGGCCAAGGCGCAGATCCGTGGTGCAGAAGCCCGTGCAGAATTGCAAATCGACAGTAACTGGCAAGCCACCGCCGGTGTCTCCTACACCAAAGGCGACAGCGAAGTTGCTGGCGTAAAAACACCGCTCGATACGATCAACCCGATGAAATTCCTGGCAGGCGTACGCTATGACACAGCAGCCTGGGGGGCGCGTGCACAATTCCAGCATCATCAAGGCAAGCAGCTCGACAGAATCGCACCAGCAGCGACAACACAGTTTGCACCAGGTTCTTACCACGTCGTTGACCTTGGTGTGTACTGGAAACCCATGCAAAACCTGACAGTCAATGCCAACCTCAACAATGTCTTTGATACCAAATACTGGGCCTGGTCTGATGTACGCGGCCTGGCTGACAACACCAACGTCAAAGATGCTTACACCGCCCCTGGCCGGAATGCCCAGGTATCAGTTCGTTACGACTTTTAAGAAGGAATCGTCATGCCAGCCCAACATTTGAACCCGCAGCAAAATGCTAAAGTACGTGAAGAATTCGCCAGCATGCGCCGCGAGAAAAAAGCCAGACATCGTGACATCGCCGAAACCCTGGAGATCAGTGAAGGCGAACTGATCGCCGCCCACGCAGGCACAGCAGCCATAGAAAGCAACAGCCTGCTGCGCGCCACCTGCCTGCGTGCAGAATGGCCAGAAATTATCGCCGCGGTAGAAAGCCTGGGCGAAGTCATGGCCCTGACGCGCAATCCCTCCTGCGTCCATGAAAAAACTGGCACCTACAGTAAAATCAGCCACAACCACCATGTCGGCCTGGTGCTGGCAGGTGAAATCGATTTGCGGATTTTTTATCAGCAATGGGCATTTGGCTTTGCCGTGACAGAGCAAACAGGAAGTGCTGAAGAGCGCAGCGAGCAAAAAAGCCTGCAATTCTATGATGCTACCGGCACTGCCATCCACAAGATCTTCATCAAGCCACAAAGCAATGTAGAAGCGTATGAAGCCCTGGTTGCCAGCTTTGCCGCTGTTGAACAGCAAACCGGCATACAAACAAAAGACGCCGCAGAAAAACTGCTGGAACTGGCTGACAAGGACATCGATGTCACTGGCTTCCGTCAGGCATGGGCATCCTTGCGTGATACTCATGAGTTCTTCGGCCTCATGAAAAAATTTGCCGTGACACGTACCCAGGCATTGCGCGTGGCTGATGCCCAGTTTGTCCAGCAAATTGATGTCAGTAGCTGCCAGGACCTGTTGCAGGCAGCCGCTGCCGAAGCCGTGCCTATCATGGTATTTACCGGCAATGCCGGCATGATACAAATCCACTCCGGCCCGGTCAGCAAGATTGCCAAAATGGGCCCATGGGTGAATGTGCTTGACCCACGCTTCAACCTGCATCTGCGTGAAGACCATATCGCCAGTGCATGGGTCGTCAAAAAACCAACCACGGATGGCCTCGTCACTTCACTGGAATTGTTTGATGCCGACGGCGAAACCATCGCCATGTTCTTTGGTGAACGCAAACCCGGCAAGCCAGAACTCTGCGAATGGCGCGCACTGATCGACAACCTCTTGTCAGAAAGCCAGACATGCGCAGCATAAACCCACAAACCCAGCACAATCGCCTGCGCAGGCAGGCTTTGATGCAACTGGCAGGATTAGCGGGTTTGGCTTCCTCCAGCCTGTTGCCATCCTTTGCCCAAGCCGCAACTGGCAAAGGCAAACAGCGCATCATCAGCGTAGGCGGAGCAATCACCGAGATCATCTTCGCCCTCAATGCCAGCAATGACCTCGTCGCCGTCGATACCACCTCCAACTTCCCTGAGAGCGTGCAAAAACTGCCTAACGTCGGTTATGCGCGTGCCCTGTCGGCAGAAGGTGTACTGGCCCTGGCACCAACGCAAATCATCGCCAGCGAAGATGCAGGCCCACCTGCCGTGATACGCCAGTTGACATCCTCAGGCATACCGCTGGCTGTCTTGCCTGCACATCACAAGTTTGAAGGCGTGCTCGACCGCATCAAGCAGATTGGTGAACTGACTGGTACACAAGCCCAGGCAGCTACCCTGATGCAAAGCCTGCAGCAGGAATGGACCAAGGTCCGCACACCGATAGAGCAACGCAAAGGCAAGGCACCAAAAGTTGTTTTCATCCTCGCCCATGCACCTAACCAGATCATGGTGGCAGGTCGTGAAACCGCCGCCCATGCCGTGCTTGAATATGCAGGTGCCAGCAATGCCCTGACTACGGCCAATGGTGGCAACGGCTTCAGTGGCTACAAGCCTTTGACACCAGAAGCCATGATCGCTGCCCAGCCCGACATCATCCTCGTGACTGACCAGGGCCTCAAAGCCTCAGGCGGCATAGAGTCTGTGCTGAAATTGCCTGGTGTGGAACAAACACCGGCAGGCCGCAAGCGCCGCGTGCTGTCACAAGAAGCCATGCTCATGCTGGGCTTTGGGCCACGTCTGCCATCGGCGATCAGCCAGCTGGATAGCGCCATCATCAAGGCCATGCAGGCATGAAAGCGTCAGTAGCCGTGTCTGGTGAATTGCGAAAAGGTTTACACCAAGGTTTGCAGGCAAAGCTTCTGCAAGGCGGCAGGCCTGGCCTGCTGCTGGTGCTGGGTATCTCCCTGCTTGCCGCTTTACTACTGAGTGTGCAATTCGGTGCCGTGCCTGTCAAATTGCAAGACTGGCTGACCCTGCTAGACTTCAGCGACGACCAGACGCTAACTGGCAGCAGCTACGTCTTGTGGAATATCCGCCTGCCACGAGCCCTGTTTGCCGTACTGGTGGGTGCAGCACTCGGCATGTCAGGCGCATTGACGCAAGGCTTGTTCCGCAATCCACTGGCAGATCCCAATTTGCTGGGCATTACTGCCGGTGCAGCTGCGGCTGCGGGTTTGAGTATCGTTGTCTTGTCAGGCATGCACTTGCCTATCCCCATGTCCTGGCGTATGTGGATCTTGCCTGTCACCGCGTTCAGCGGGGCGCTGCTGGTTTGCTTTGCACTTGATCGTGTGGCGCGCTGGATTTCACCTGGCTCTATCGTTGGCCTGCTCTTGACAGGTATTGCTTTGAATGCCCTGAGCGCTGCCGTGCTGGGCCTGTGTACTTACCTGGCAACGGACGAGCAATTACGTAACCTGAGTTTCTGGACCCTGGGTTCTCTGGCAGGTGCCAGCTGGCTGGCTGCTGGCTTGCTATTGACGCTGCTGTTGCCAGCCTGGTGGTGGGTCAGGCGCATGATCAGCGCCATGAATGCCCTGGCCCTGGGCGAAGCTGCGGCTGCCCATGTCGGCATCGATGTACGCCGCCTGCGCACCCAGGTCATTGTCCTGGTCGCTGTACTGACCGGGTTTGCAGTAGCCTGGTGCGGCATGATAGGCTTCATCAGCCTGGTCGCCCCGCATCTGGTGCGCACCATGGGTGGGCCAGATCAAAGACAGGTGATACCACGTTCCATGCTTATGGGTGGTTTGCTCTTGCTACTGGCTGACACCGTGGCACGCTGCATCGCCATCCCGGCTGAAGTACCAGTGGGTATTTTCACGGCCCTGCTGGGCAGCCCTTTCTTCCTGATCCTGCTGCGTAATGCACGTGGTCGTTTAGCCTGAATCGCCTGTATGAGAAACGCATCATGTTAATGAAAACCACCACACAACAGGGTTTGCTCCAGCTTGACGCCGTTTGCGCCAGGCTGGGCAAGAAAGACTTCGGGCCCTTTAACATCAGCATAGGCAAGGCAGAAAAAGTCGCCATCCTTGGCCCCAGTGGTGCAGGCAAATCCACGCTGCTAAAACTGCTGTCCCGTGAATTGAAAACCAGCAGCGGCGACATCGCTTTCCAATCACGCGCGCTGGCAAGCTGGTCCTTGATGGAACTCAGCCGCCTGCGCGCCGTCCTGCCGCAAAACAGTGACGTCGCCTTTGGACTGGAAACTGATCTGGTCATCAGCCTGGGTCGCGTCAGCCGTGCCCATGATCCTGAACTGTCCAACATCGTCAGACAAGCAGCGGCCATGGCGCACGCAGCCCATTTGCTGGACCGTCGCTTTGACAGCCTCTCTGGCGGCGAACAGGCACGCATACAACTGGCGCGCATCTTTGCCCAGCTGTGGGACCAGCGCGATGGCCTGATACTCGTCGACGAACCTCTGGCTGCACTCGACCCCGGCCTGCAATTTGACCTGCTCGCCAGCCTCGAAGAATATGCGACAGAACGCCAGCATGCCATCGTCGCCATCCTGCATGATATCAACCATGCAATGCAGGCATTCGAACGTCTGCTGTTAGTCAAGAACGGCAAGCTCGTCGCTGATATCACCAGCAACCGCGAAGCAGTACCGGCGTTGGAAGATTTATACGATATCGCCCTGACCTGCATGCACAATGAAGAAGGTGATTTGCTGGTCACCCCCTTGCGCGCTTCATCCCGCGCCAGGAAAAGCGCATAGCAAACAATATTGTCGAATGAGAGAGATCATGCAAAAACCAAAGATGCAAGAAATCAAGGCCTTTGTGCCTGCCAAAAATTTTGAAACTTCCCTGGCCTTTTATCAAGACCTGGGATTTGAGGTCGTCTTTAGTGAAGATGGCATTGCCCATCTCAAATATGAGCAACACAGCTTCATGCTGCAAGAATTCTATGTCGCTGATCACACCAATAATTTCATGATGCATATCCTGGTCGATGATGTCGGCATCTGGCACCAGTTCATCGTCTCATCCGGCATTGTAGAAAAATATAAAGTACGACTGACCCCGGTCGTTGAGCAGGCTTATGGCATGCGCGACTTCACACTCACAGACCCTAGCGGCGTCCTGTGGTTCATAGGCCAGGAAATTGACACGACGGATACATGTAGCAATGCGTAAATTAACTCGATTCACCAGTGCAGCCGCTGCCCTGGCCACAGCCAGTCTCTTATCAGCATGCGCGACCCTGGCTGAAAAGCCAGTCAGCGGCAGCAAGATATTGTTATTGGGTGAAGTCCATGACAATCCAGATGGGCATGCCCAACGCTATGCTGACCTGCAAAAAATGGTCGTCGCAGGCTGGCGTCCCGCCATCGCCATGGAACAATTCGACCGGGAAAACCAGGCAGAACTGACCCAGGCACAGGCAACTTGCACTGATGCAGACTGCATCATCAGCAAGGTCGGCAACAAGCGCTGGGAATGGCCGCATTATCGCCCCGTCATCCAGCTCGCCATCGATTACAAACTGCCGCTGCTGGCCGCCAACCTGTCCCGTAGCGATGCTGCCCGCGTCATGCGCGAAGGCTATGCCGCCGTACTCGACAAGAATGCCATCACCAGTTACAAGCTCGACCAGCCCTTGCCTGCCCTGGTAGTCGATGGTCAGCGCGCTGCCATGGAAAGCGGCCATTGCGGCAAGATGCCAGACAATATCGTCCCCAGCATGGTCAGGGCACAAGTCGCGCGTGATGTCGTGATGGCCAAGATCGTCACTGAAAACGCCGACCGTGGTGTCGTTCTGCTGGCTGGCAATGGCCACGTCAGGCGCGACCTCGGTGTGCCGGTATGGCTGCCTGCCAGCCAGCAAAGCAGCCTGCAAATCCATGGCTATGTAGAAACAGATGACAGCAAATCAGGAAGCGTGAGCATTTACGACGTCAGCCATGTCGTCAAGACACATACCCGCCCCGATCCATGCCTGAGTATTCAAGCACCTAAAAGTACAAATTAGAACACAACCTAGAACCCAACTTAAGCCTAGCGCAGAGGAACACATGAAACATCAGCCATCAGCCAACGCTTGCCAGCACCTCGGTGTGGCCTCAAGCAAAGTCGGCGAAGTCATGATCTGCCCTGAATGCGGGGTAGTCCACCTCTCTTTGAATCATGTGTCCCTGCGCTTTGATGTCGAGGCTTTCCGTGTCCTCGCCTATATGCTGGCAGAAGCGCAGTTGAACATAGAAAGCTATGATGCGCGCCTGCCCAAAACCCCGGAAGCGCCTCACGTCACCGGCTTTGAAATAGCACCGGGTAAAAAAATGCACTAACCCGATTTATGCAAAATCCTTGCAGCATAGTGACAATGAGCGTTAATCAGCGCGCACAGTTCGCGACGAAATGTCTGCAATATCATTTGGGCTGTTTTGCATAAGTCCTCACTAATAGCATCAAGAGGAGTACCGTATGTGTGAACATGACAAACATAGTATTGCATTAACACCAGAAGCCACACCGGCAGGTTCACGCCGTCGCCGCATCTGGGATTTGACGCATGAATGCCATTGCCCCGTCGTCGGTGTCTGCATACCACTGACAACCTTGCGACGCATCGTCAACAAAGCCATGAATGGCCAGGCCATTGCCGAAGACTATGAAATCCATGTCGGCGCGATTGCAGAATGTGGCCGCCGCAACCGCCTCTCAGAAGCCATACAGCAAGAGCTGGAACAGCGCTATGCCCGCACCATACAGGAATTCCGCGCGGCAAAAACAGTAGAAGCCGTCACCCGCCTGTGGCTGGCCGCCATCGACAAAGGTGATGTTGCCGGAGCGTTCTGGGCCGCACTGACACACCCGCGTTGCGACGCCGATTTGCAAGACGGCTTATGCCGCGACATGCACATGCTGCAACACCAGGCCGGTGCCAGCGTGCGTATCGACATCGCCCGCTTCAATGCCCTGGTTGAACAAAACAAACTGCTAACCCGCGAACTGGGCCGCGTGCAGGAAAGACATAATCGCGCACTGGCAGAAAAAACCCGCGAGATAGAAAAACAAAATACTCAATTGATACAACTACGCGCAGAAAGCATAGGCAAGGACAGCAGCATCCATTTCCTCAGTTGTGACATCGCTGCGCTGAAAGCAGAAATCCCCGAACTGGAAACCCGCCAGCGCCTGCTCAAGAAAATCGAGCAGATGGCGGAGCGCCAAACCGAAACAGAAAACCAGGTACGCGAGCTAAAACAAAAACTCGCAGAAGCCAGCAAAGCCGCCGCCGACATACAAGAGCAGGCAGCAGAAAAAAGCAGGCAACAACCAGAAGAAAAAGTCTACCCCATCACCCTGCACCTGAAGCAAAAAACTGTGCTGTGCGTAGGTGGCCGCAGCGGCAATGTGCCCACCTACCGCGACCTCATAGAACGCATAGGCGGCCGCTTCGCCCACCATGACGGCGGCCTCGAAGACAACCAGAGCCTGCTCGACGCCAGCCTGGCCGCCGCCGACCTCGTCATCTGCCAGACCGGCTGCATCAGCCACACCGCCTACTGGCGCGTCAAGGATTTCTGCAAACGTACCGGCAAACGCTGCGTCTTCGTAGAAAACCCCAGCGTCTCATCACTGGCACGCGGACTGGAAAAATTCTCGGAAGATGAAGCAGCAAGTACAGAAATGACCAGCCAATAAAACCAACGCAATACCCTGTAGGAGCGGCTTCAGCCGCGAACAGCAAGTGCGGCAATGCGAGCAATACTCATTGCCCATGCAGCAAAGTGTTCGGGGCTAAAGCCGCTCCTACAAAAAACATCTAGCCTCTGGCATTTTTCAACGCCTTATTGATCACAGGTCAGTTCTTTTTAATGGCGCCTCTCAAAAGCTCAGTCGGAAAGATATCCGTCATAAGAACCATCGCTTTTTCTTTTTTTGCGTTTTCTATCATTGCGCCCAAAACACCACCGACAATACCACCAGTGGCTCCTGCTGCAACTGGCGAGGCACCGTTAGGATTGCTCAAGGCAATTTGTGTCGCAACTGTTGAAATGTCACCTGATGATCCACTGGCAGGCGAACGATAGCGGCTGCCCGAAAATTCATGAGAATAAATTTTTGATAAAGACTTTGATGCAGGATCGCGTGGCAACCAAAATCCACCATCACGCGTATCCACAATCTTATTGTCCTTCGTATTGATCAGCACCACGCAATCGTCAGGACCACGATAATAAACGCCACCTTCCGCCTCAAAGACCGGCACGTACACCCCTTTTGTTACACCAACAGCCAAACCAGTATTCCAGCCCAGACGTGTTTGTAAACTGACGTCTTTATCCAACTCAATAGATGGACGGCCTGGTATAGATGGCTTCAGACTGCTCTTGGAAACATAAGGAAGGTGCCCACACCCACCAAGTGCGAGAATGAAAAAAAATAAAACAAATTTGCGAATGATCGTGTTCATTAAGATGAGAGAGTAAAGAGGCATGAATGCACTGATTGAAAAGTCATGTTTTTTTGGCTATCGATATAGCCGGGCGGAGTATGCCAGCTTATTAATTCCAGCGCCATACCCTGCGCCTGAAGCAAAAACTCCATGGTGTACGAGTGTCCCCAGCGGCAATGTAAAAATGACCGTGACCTCACACAAAACAAATCTGTCCCGGTATGCGCAGCAAAGTGCTCACGGCTAAAGCCACTCCTACGAATAGCCAGACCTGCCTATCAACAATGCACTCAAATCAACTCTATACTCTGCAAATTCAAATAACTACTCTCCCGTATCGTCGTCACAAAATCACTGAGATACGCCTTGGCAGACAAATCCGGCAGGCAGGCTGCATACAGTCTGCCTGTCAAACCATCCGCAGTAATGCGCTTGGGCAGTACATAATCGCGGTTCACATAATTTTGCGCGGCCCACACCGGCAGGGTGGCAATGCCGCGCTTGCTGGCGACCAGTTGCAGCATGGCGACTGTTAGCTCTGTCGTGCGGCGTGTGGTATCTATCCCGGCGGGCTTCAAGACCTGGCGTACCACGTCCAGCATTTCATCCGGCACGGGGTAGGTAATCAGGGTATCCGTCGCAAAATCCTGCGCCACCAGATAATCCCGCGTCGCCAGTGCATGGTCTTTGGCGATCAAGGCAATGATCTCGAAGCGGAACAAGGGGTGATAAGCCACGCTCTCATCCGCATCCATTTCTGACACAATCGCCACATCCGCCTTGTGGCTGTACAGCAACCCGACCGGGTCCGCCTGGAAGCCGGACACGATATCCAGCTCCACCTCAGGCCAGCGCTGGCGGAATAAATCCATCGCGGGCATGAGCCAGTCAAAGCAGGTATGGCATTCAACCGCGATACGCAATTGCCCCGCCACACCCTGGGCCATGCGTGCGAGGTCGCGCTCGCAATTGGCCACCTGCGGCAGGACACTGTCTGCCAACTGCAGCAGGCGCTCACCCGCAGGCGTGAAGCGTATAGGTGTGGTCTTGCGCTCAAACAAGGGTGTGCCGTGATGTTCTTCCAGCAACTTGATCTGGTGCGACAGCGCTGATTGCGTGACATTCAACAGAACCGCCGCACGCAATAAATTACCAGACTCGCGCAGGGCATGCAGGGTTTTCAGGTGGCGTAGCTCTAATATGGATTGCATGATCGCTGAGCCTTGCAGGCCCCATTATGAATAAAATTCAAGATGATTCTTAAAATATGTCGTTTGAATCATAGTCAATTCTAACCCATCATGCTAGCACCCATAGGACTTTTGCAAAATTGTCCCAGCAAGGCTAACGCCTTTAGGAAACATCCCTTGCAAGGGATGTCCGTTTCGTCGGCAGACAATATATTGTCTGAAACCCCGACTACACCGCAGCGACGAAGACAGTACTTTAGTACGGCTAGGAGCTGCAACGCAGCTGGGGCGGTTTTGCATAAGTCCTCCCACGATAGGAGAAATGAAATGACAACAGCACACACCCTGGGCTTCCCCCGCATCGGCGCCCAAAGAGAATTGAAATTCGCACAAGAATCCTTCTGGCGCGGCGATATCACCGAAGCCACCCTGCATGAAACCGGCGCCGATTTGCGCGCCCGCCACTGGGCTTTGCAAAAGCAGGCTGGCCTCGATTTTGTCAGCGTTGGTGACTTTGCCTGGTATGACCAGGTTTTGAACACCCTGGCCCTGCTGGGCGCCCTGCCTACGCGCTTTGGCTTTGATGCAAAAAAACTGAGCCTGGCAGACTACTACGTCGCCGCCCGTGGCAACCCCCAGCACTTTGCGATGGAAATGACCAAATGGTTTGACACCAACTACCATTATCTCGTACCAGAGTGGACAGCCGACACCAGCTTTGATGGTGGTACAGACTGGCTGTTTGAAGAACTGGCACAGGCCCAGTCCCTGGGCCACAAAGCCAAAGCCACCCTGGTTGGCCCTCTGACCCTGCTCTACCTCGGCAAGATCAAAAGCGGCCTGGATATCAAACTCGATTTGCTACCCAAAATCATCCCCGCCTACCAGCGCCTGCTGACACGCCTGCAAGAGCAAGGCGTTGAATGGGTGCAGATAGATGAACCTATCCTGGCACTGGACCTCGACAATGCCTGGCTGGATGCCTTTGTGCTGGCCTACAATGCCCTCGCACAAAACACACCCAAGTTGCTGCTATCGACTTACTTTGAATCAGTGCAGGAACGCGCCGCCCTGTTGCATGCCCTGCCTGTCGCTGGCATTCACCTGGACCTGGTACGCGCTCCTCAGCAACTGTCTGTCCTGCTGGCCAACTGGCCGCAAGACCGCGTATTGTCCGCCGGGGTCATCGATGGCCGCAATATCTGGCGGGCAGACCTGACAGGCTTGCTGGCCAGCCTGCAAACCGCCCACGCCCAATTGGGCGACAACTTGTGGCTGGCCGCAAGTTGCTCTCTGCTGCACGTACCGGTGGATCTCGCAGCAGAGACAGCGCTCGATGCAGAAACCCTGAGCTGGCTGGCTTTTGCCACCCAAAAACTTGATGAAATCGTCGCCCTCAAGCAAGCCCTGAATGGCAATGCTGCCAGCGTCGCCCAGCAATTCAAGGCTGCAGAGCAGGCTGTCACCAGCCGCCGCACCTCAGTACGCATCCACAACCCCATCGTACAAAAACGCCTGGCCTCGGTTACAGAACAGGATGTCACCCGCCATAATGCTTTTGCAGGTCGCATCAGCGAACAGCAAAAGCGTTTTGCGCTGCCGCTGTTCCCAACCACCAGCATAGGGTCCTTCCCGCAAACCAAGACCATACGCCAGGCCCGCGCAGCGTATAAACGTGGTGACTTGTCGCATCTCGAATACCTCGAAGCCATGCGCGCAGAAATCCGCCTGGTCGTTGAGCAACAAGAAAAGCTCGACATCGACGTACTGGTGCATGGCGAACCAGAGCGCAATGACATGGTTGAATATTTCGGCGAACAACTCTGGGGCTATGGCTTCACCCTGAACGGCTGGGTACAAAGCTATGGCTCACGCTGCGTCAAACCCCCCTTCATCTATGGCGATGTCTATCGCCCGGAAGCCATGACAGTCAGCTGGAGCGAATACGCCCAAAGCCTGACCTCTAAAACCATGAAAGGCATGCTGACCGGCCCCGTCACCATGCTGCAATGGTCCTTCGTGCGCGACGACCAGCCACGCTCCACCACCGCCCTGCAAATCGCCCTGGCCTTGCGCGATGAAGTTGCTGACCTCGAAAAAGCTGGCATAGGCATGATACAGATAGACGAACCCGCGTTCCGCGAAGGCCTGCCGCTGAAACAGCAAGACTGGTCCGCCTACCTCGACTGGGCAGTGCGTGCATTCAAACTGAGTTCTGCCGTCGTCAGGGATGATACGCAAATCCATACCCACATGTGCTATTCAGAATTCAACGACATCCTGCCATGGATAGCCGCCATGGATGCTGACGTCATCACTATAGAAACCTCACGCTCCGACATGGAATTGCTCGACGGCTTTGGCGAATTCGCCTATCCGAATGACATCGGCCCAGGCGTGTATGACATCCACTCACCACGCGTACCCAAGGTCACAGAAATGCAAAGGCTACTGCAAAAAGCCCGCAGCGTACTCCCCGATGCCCGACTCTGGGTCAACCCCGACTGCGGCCTCAAAACCCGCGACTGGCCAGAGACCATAGCTGCGCTGGAAAACATGGTGCAGGCAGCCAAGTTGTTGAGAGCGACCGTGGCGGCGGATGATGAAGAGCATCAGGACTGTTGCTGATAAAGACAGACCAGGCAGTCAGAAGTAAAGCCCGGGCGCATCTCAGCTTTTGATGAGATGCGCCCACCTGCATTAAAGCGCAGAGCCCACCATCATGTAGGAGAGGCTTCAGCCGCGAAAAAAGTTTTACCGTAGCTTCAAAATCTCACAAGCCCGCAATTGCCCTAATCTGCGCGGCTAAAGCCACTCCTGCAAGCGGTGCAATCGCCATCCGACGAGTGAATAATATCCATTCAACTTCAGAAAAGCCAGTTACGAAGAAATTCAAGAAGCAGCTAGTATTTTTATACCTATTTCACTGGTCAGCGCCGTCGCAGTGTAGCTACCAACAACTCCGCCACCTACTCCTTCGCAGCCTTATCTTCAAACGTGTAATAGCTATTTTTATGATCATAGATGCGGACAAAATCTTTCAAAGCACCTGACCACATACCAAAATGGCCCGTATCGCTCTGGTCAAAAAATGCCTCTATGGTTGCCACCTTGCCGTTAAATTTATAGAGTACCTTATATTTTTTATCGATTCGCTTCCTGTCATCCTCCGTTTTATAAGGCCCGGAATCGACATTCAGCCAAAGGCAATCCTTGCTGGAATTCCTGACCTTTGTCAAACATATGGACATATTTTCCCTGCCAACAGTCACATAGCCAGTCACCAAGACAAGTTTTCCATCGTAACGTTCAGGTGTCGCGATCAGATTAATGAGAGACAGGCTTTGAAAGCGATTTTCGACATCGGCTTCAGTGGCAGTGGCAGTGGCAGTGGCAGTGGCAGTGGCAAAAAGACTAGTTCCAGAAAACAGGCAGACAACCATTAGGCGGTGGATTTGATTGTATATTTTTTTCATCTTATATAACCTGATAAACAGCCTCATAAAAAACAGCCTCATAAAAAACAACCTCATAAAAAACAACCTCATAAAAACCGATAGCAAGATCAAGCTGCTCACGAATCTCCATCGTGAAATGGCACGCTCAACTTGGCATGGACTTGCTCACCTCGGCAGAAATTGCCAGTAATTCCTCTGAAACTAAAAGCTTTTCAAAGTTGCCGGAATTTACTCTCTTGAATAACTCAATCATGATCGCTAGCGTCGGCAAAAGCTGACTTTTAAGAACAACATGGCGACTCTCAGTTTGAAATTCACATAATTTCGCGATAAATACATTCAATTGATCTTCGTGTATATCGAACATGTCCGAGGCTTGTTCTACAAATCCGCTCTCCAGTTTCAGTACATTTTCCATTACCCTGATTTGGGCAATAAACAGTTTTCCTATCGTCAAACTTGGCTGCCAAATTGATTTGTCGCCAATACCTATCCAGTATCCCATTTCATTTACCTCAGGTTACTCATGAAGACTTGTCTTCCATTTCAGACAAAAAACGTTGCTGCTGCCTGAGCATCCCATCCCTGATACTGCTCCATATCTGCTCAGGAAAATGTACTGGCAATTCGTGCTCAACCTGCGCCAAGGCATCTGGTACATGTTGAACCAGTCGTTGCATCTGCGCAAAACCATCCACAACACCAGTCTGCGCGGCCAGTCCCTGCCAATGCCGTACATGCATCTCACTCATTTTGAAGTGCGCATTCTTTGATCTCAAAGCCATGGCCATCTTGATTTTCTTTTCCTGCAATTGATTTGCACCACGCCCTATCACTGGCCATGCTGACAAAATATCGTACATGGGTGTCATGCGGTAATCGCCACCAGCAAGCAAAGAAATTGAGAAATTCTTAGCATGACCATCAGTTGCTGCCAGCAACCAGAATGCCAGGTTCACCAATGCAAAATTCAGTTTATCTTTGGCTGCGCTGACACTGCCCTCCAATATGTGCAGACACTGCGCCATGCCAGGCCCGCCGTCAGCTTCATATTTATTGTCTGGCGCAACGCCGCTGGCTTGGCAGAAATCTTCTTGTGGCAACCTGGCTATCCAGTGCCCCATCCACTTTCTGTCAAAACGCTCAACCACCAAAACTTTTTGCGTGCCAAATTGCGCAATCTCGGCCTTGGCTACTTCAAATCCCAGCGCTGCCATGATACGCATGCACAGCCATTCGTTTTCTATGGACCCAGACATATCGACACGCATGCCACCAATCAAGCCCAAAGGTAATTTAAGGATATGTGTCGTCGGTGTCATACCGTGTGGTACATGCCATTGGTTCTGATACCAGAGCAAAGCAGTTTTCTCTTGCGCCCCCGCCAGCGAAATACGGAAGTCGTCGATGAAATCGGTGTCGTCTTCATCGCTGGTCACATTCAACAATAATTTTTCGACTTCACTATCTGTCAGCCTGGTCGCGGTAACCTTATCGAAGCCCTCAGGTTTTATATTCAACGGTAAAATTTGTATGGCACCTATGCAATCACGACCCAGTGCTCCCAGCAAGTCAGGCACATTTGTGGACACAAGTTGATAGCGATGACTTATGCGCTGCCTGATCTTTTTATTGTCAGGTAAGAGATTGTCAAAGAAGTTTTTTACAGTCTTGCCACGCAAGATGCTCTTGCCTGCGGTAATAGGTAAAGAGAGTGACAGGGGACGAGCCGCCGCCGATTTAATCCAGCCTTCTGCATACTCAAATTGATGTGTGTCAGTGCGATCCCAACTCCACACGCCAACCAGCAAGCCGTTCATCCAGACATTGAGTGATTGATGAATACGAGACTTGCTCATGATTACCAATCCGGCGTGGTGTCGTTATCGGGTTTGCCTGCAGCAGTTTCATCATCCTGACGCTGGTAGATAGACAAACCGCAGCCAAGCAAATGCAAGATGCTCAGCATTTGATCCACGCTTACTGCCCCCGGATTATTTTCTATATTGGCGATCCTGACTTGCCCCACGCCCAGCATTTTTCCGAGAGCAGCCTGTGACAAGCCCTGTTGACTGCGCAAAGACTTGAGATGACTACTAAGCTGTGCTGCCAGACTGATTCTGTAATCCATGATTCCCCTATCTCTGCAATTGCTTTTACATGTCCGAATAAGAAGCAATGAGCACCTTTGGACATTATTCAATTTATCACTCAAAAGTAATAAAATCAATATATCACTTTAAGATGATATTTTATATTTATCACTAATAAACTATAAATAACACCCAGCTATATCTTTGCCGACGAATCAACTCTATCGATACCTCCCTCATCACCATTGCAACACTGAACAGGCCGTGCAAGCAACTCATTGCAGAGAGTGACCATGACAGCAGACTCAGTCCCTATCTATGCGCCTCCTCGCACCATGATCAATTGAGCATGCATATATTGCATTCCATGACTGCAATGCCGCGTTCTGTCGCTTAGCCGCGCGAATTACCTTGGCAATTCAGTATGCTGTAGTTTATCCATCAACCCCGCCACGGACATCCATCATGCGCGCATACCGTCAGCCAGTACCATCCCGTGCAACTACAAAATCCATCGCATTGCTTGGCCTGATTGCCTTTTCTTTTGCCAGCTCCAGTGTCTATGCAAGGGCGGCGGCCCTGCCTGCCGTAAAGTCGCTTGCAGGGCAATGTGATGCCATCCTGCAAGGGGTGTCTGATACTGGACCAGGCACCGTGATACTTGCCGCGCGCAAAGGTGAGCTCATTTGTACTTCGGCACGCGGCATGGCTGACATCGAATTAGGCCTGGCATTGAAGCCTGAGCAAAAATTCCGGATAGGCTCCATCACCAAGCAGTTCACCGCCGTTGCACTATTAAAATTGGTAGATCAAGGCAAAGCCAGGCTGGACGACCCCTTATCCAAGTACCTGAGTGATTTTCCTGATGGCAGCAAAATCACCTTGCTGCAGTTACTCAATCACACCGCTGGCGTAGGCGAACTCACCAGCACCCCAAAATTTGGAGAGACGACGCAAAGGATAGACACCAACAGCAAAGACCTGGTCAAATCGATCAGCGCCTTACCAGCAGACTTTGCCCCAGGCACTTCATGGAAATACTCCAATTCTGGTTATATCCTGTTGAGTTCCGTGATCGAAAAAATCACTGGTAAAAGCTGGAATCTCGCCCTGGATGAATTAATCTTCAAACCACTCAATCTCAAGGATACTGGCTGGGAAAACCCGGAACAAGTCTGGCCTGGCCTGGTGCGTGGCTACCAGAAAAATGCCCAGGGCGGCTATGCTCCTGCCAGTCCTATCAGCATGACCGTACCACAAGGTGCAGGTGCACTGATTTCCACGGTCAATGACTTGTGGCGCTGGAACGAAGCCCTGCATGGCGGACGCCTGTTGTCGGCAGCATCGTATCAGCAAATGACAACGCCACAAGGTACAGCGATAAAAGGCCGCTATGGTTTCGGCATAGTTAGTAATCAGGTGCGCGGTCATTCTGCCTTTTGGCATAATGGCGGCATTAATGGCTTCGTTTCTGGTCTGACGTACATACCAGAAAGCGGCACCACGGTCGTGCAACTGAATAACCTCGAGGGTCCACCCGGCCCTTATCTGATGCAATTGGCCGCGCAGGTCATCGGCGACCCCTTTGTTGTCCTCACGCGTGAAAAATGGACCGAAGAGAACATGAAAAATGCGCAAGGCATCTACACCAAAGATGGCGTGACGCGCACCATCAAATTCCAGGATGGCAAACTCTACTCCCGACGCCAGGGCGGGAAAGACTTGGCACTCATCACAGCGACACAAGAGCGACTCGGCTTTGACATAGATCCACTCAACTGGATGGAATTGGTACGTGACGGGCAAAGAAAAGTCACCGCTCTCAACTTTTACCCGCAAGGCAGCTCGGCAAGTGAACTCTGGGCACGCCAGGGTGACCTACCAGCAGAAACAGCTGCCCCCACACTAAATGAAACACAGCTCGCACGACTCGTCGGTTCATACACCAGCCCAGCGTTCAGTGTCGACATCAGGCGCACCGCCAAGGGCGGGCTGGAAGTCCAGGCCAAAGGCCAACCCAGTGCCGAGATTGTGGCTACCGATGTCAATAAATTCAAGCTCACCGTGGTTGATGCAAACCTGGAATTTGATGCACAAGGGCCGCTCGCAGAAAATGTTGTTTTGCGCCAGGGTGGGCAAGAAATAAAAATGCAGCGCGTCAGCGAGAAATAGGTTTGCACTGAAACTGCGCAAGATTGTTGAGGACGATTGTCGCGACGGATGATAAAGAGTATCGGAATTGTTATTAAAGTTAAAGCGGTGTCTTCAGTAACTGTCTGACATCGCTTTAAACTCATAAAAGACATTCAGTTTCAGCTAATCCAGTTTTTTTATTTCTCCCTGAGTGTCCAGGCCAAACGACACCAAGAGTTCCATTCGATCAGGGTGATGTTTTTGCAAGTAATCAATATTCCCATATCCTGCTGGTGCAGAAATATTCTGGATATTCATTTTATTCATTACACCGACTGTTGCAACCCATACCCGTTTGTAAAAGACAGGTTCATGCCCTAGCCTGGTTATATACTCATTCACATTTATTTTCTTAAAAAACTGCCGCTGTTCAGACAATAATAGATTGGAACCCTCATATCGTAATTTATCACTACCCAAATACGCTATTTGCTCCGCGGACGCTTTCCCAGCTAAAGAAAGCGCCAAATAGTCCTCATACTTTTTATTCATTTCCCTGATAGTCCATTGCTCCGCACTACCATGCCAGATAACCAATGCGGAAGGCCTGATTATTTTTGTTTTTGCTGCGGTAAATACATAGTTTGCGCATGAAGACATGCACAAACTAGGCACTTCGACCTCAATCTGATTGTCGTATACCCAATGTCCAAAGATGATGCCGAAGTGTGCATCACCTCCCTGGGAATTAATGTATAGGCGCTCTATTTTTTTATCCGCCGCAGCAGAAATAAAGTCATTGACCGTTTCATCAATAACACCAAAATAAAGACCAACATTATCTATAAAATAGAATTTTGCAGGCGTCCTGCTTTTTTCAGGTTTGGATTCATCAGCCATTGCACTAATTGATAATGCGGCCATTATCAGCGCAACCACGGTCTGTTTATATGTCTTCATGCAATTGGAATTCAAATTAATTTTTTGAGGTAAGTCTGTTTGGTGTCTCAATATATATCTCCTGCAGGAAGGCGATATTTCATCTTAAAGTACAGATTAAAATTATGAGTTCTAGCTATGTTAATACGATCGTCAAAATCAGGAATTCTTCACCCACATCGGCGTCAACGCCGTCACCTGCGGCGGGCCAGATAACAAAGGTTCGACATCGACCAGATAAGCAGCATAACTGGCTGTCTGCAAAAATGCCTGTGAGGCTTCTGCGCTGCTGTATTGCTGAAACGCACAGATCACGTCCGGATCAGCATTGTCAAAGCAATAGAAATAGGCCAGGTGGCCAGGATTAGCTGCAACAGCCGGGGCCATATGTTTTTCCCAGACAGCGCGCACTTCGTCGCGTTTTCTTGGCTGGGTTTTGTGTTTAATGATAACGGCAAAAGTGTTCATAGAGCTTTCAGTCCTGTGTTTGCATTAATTGTTTATATAAGGTACTCGCTAAAACTGTTGTGCTAAACCTCAGCAAGGATCACATATTTTCTAAATTCATTTTTCAGTGCCAATACATGAGCTGCAAATTGCGCTTCAGTATAGTTAACTTCATCCAGCCATCGCCAGTAGCTGACAGTCAACTCTCCATCATCAATGCCTATTGCAACATCAGGGTTTTCGAGATCAACGACCTGCACAGCACATAATCTCAACTGGCGCACGATTCGCTGAGGATTTGGCAGAGACTCCGCAACAATTTTTCTGGCGCAGATATCAAATGAGTTGTCTTGCCCATCAATTTCAACTATTTTTTTACTAACGATGACGATTTCCCCACCCTCTTCTTTTGCTCTTTCAAAGTAGTGCAAGAGCAGATTTGTTTGTGCTATTTTCTTGTGTGCCAACGAGAGCAACTTCAGTATCAGAGCAAGCTCAGCAATGATTTTTTCATGATCATCACTGGCCGCCAAAGTCAGGAGAGTTGCTGTATTCTTCAGTCTCATTAAAAATTCTCGTTTAAGCGCACCAAGCTGGCTGGAAGTAAAAGCCTTATTGAGGTTCAGGAGGAATCTGGTTCAAGGTGACAATTTTTCCTGCACTATCCAGACCAAATACAATAGGCTCGCCACCAGACTGTATGTTTGCAATCAGATTTCTCTTCAAATAATTTGCTGATGCATAGTCGAGGTTCGCTTCTACATTCTTTATACCCATTTTATTCATCAACTCTATCGTCGCAGTCCAGCCATCGACTTTATACCAAATCGGTTCCTGGCCTAGCCGGGTTATATATTCATCTATTCCTAATTGAGAAAATAATTCAGCTTGCATAAGCCTGATTTTTTTTGCGCTTTCATATTTGATTTGATTATTGGTTAAGAATTCCTTTTCACTTGAAGTCAAGGCATTGTCACCAGTCTTGGTCTTGGCAAGCAGAGCATCGTAATAAGCGATTCCTTCGCGAACATCTTTTTGCTCTATGCCTCCATGCCAGATTACCAGTGCTCCGCGCTCTATGATTTTTCTGTTTGCAGCGGGAAAGACATAGTTTGCACATGCAGACATGCACAGGGTCCGGACTCTTAAATCCAGGCCATGCTCACGAACCCAGTGCCCCAGTTTCAAAGCAGAAAAAATTTCTCCACCAGTCGAAAAAATGATCATGCTTTTCGCCTGAGTATCTTTATTCTTCTCAAGAAAATCATCAACGGACTTTCCATTTATTTGCCCAACAAAGATGAGCTCATTTTCTGAAGCATTTCCAGGCCCCGTTTTACCTGAAGCCTCCCAAGCTTCAGACACCAGGGCCCATGACAACAAGACACAAGCAAAAAGTAACCGCATTCAGCTCTCCATGTGATCAATATCAAAATAACAAAACCAATTTTAACTTCATCTTGAATTTTTTTCACCAATTAACGTTTACGTTAACGTCAATTCTTGTGCTATTCTAAAAATAACAGGTGCACACCCCAATCTCTTGGGCTGTGTTAAACGGGAAAGTGGTCGTCCTGGTCGCTGTCACTAGCAAGTGACGGTAGGTATCAAGACCCAAGCCCCTGCTGCCTCCGCAACGGTAAGCAAGTGCGGTTACATCATCCACGCCACTGGTCATGCATGACTGGGAAGGCGATGTAACAAGACTTGCAAGCCCGGATACCGGCCTGTTGATCGCTGAGAAAAACATTGCGGAAGGCGGTGTTTGGGATATGGCATGGCACGCCTGATGGCGGGCGGATGCTAGTCTTCAATACTGTTCTTTCACTGTTTTTCCAAGGTCTGGTCACGTACGGAAGGTGCGTGGCGGGTGTGCGTCCACACGGCGTATGCCCATGGTCAGGATGGTTGCTGCGGCAGGTTTCTGCAGGTGGCGGCTGTCTTGTTTTCAGGCATCAGTGCGGCTGTTGTTGCGGGCATGGCCCGCCGTCTGTCCGTGCGCAATCAAGAAAGTACAGGAAATCATCATGGCAACTCTTACCCAGGTTCCCAACGTCAAACTGCTCATCAACGGCGAACTGATAGACTCCAAATCCACGCAATGGCGCAATGTGATCAACCCGGCCACGCAACAGGTGCTGGCCCATGTGCCATTTACCACGCCAGATGAAATGCAGGCCGCAGTCGATGCTGCCAAGGCCGCGTTCAAGACCTGGCGCAAGACAGCGATAGGCACACGCGCCCGCATCTTTTTGAAATACCAGCAACTGATACGTGAAAACATGGCCGAGCTGGCAGCGTTGCTGACAGCCGAACAGGGCAAGACCCTGGCCGATGCTGAAGGCGATATCTTCCGTGGTTTGGAAGTGGTTGAGCATGCGGCAAATATCGGCAACCTGCAAATGGGCGAGATTGCCAATAACGTCGCCAGCGGTGTCGATACCTATACCCTGAACCAGCCGCTGGGCGTGTGCGCTGGCATCACCCCTTTCAACTTCCCGGCGATGATACCGCTGTGGATGTTCCCTATGGCGATTGCATGCGGTAATACCTTCATCCTGAAACCGTCCGAGCAAGACCCCATGGTCACCATGCGTCTGGCTGAACTGGCCATGCAGGCTGGCATACCGCCTGGCGTGCTGAATGTGGTGCATGGTGGCGAAGACATCGTCAATGCGATTTGCGACCACCCTGATATCAAGGCGGTGTCCTTCGTAGGCTCTACCCGCGTAGGTACGCATGTGTATAACCGCGCGACACTGGCGGGCAAACGTGCGCAATGCATGATGGGTGCCAAGAACCACGCCATCGTCCTGCCAGATGCAAATAAAGAACAAACCCTGAACAACCTTGCCGGTGCTGCCTTTGGTGCTGCTGGCCAGCGTTGCATGGCCTTGTCCGTGGTGATACTGGTTGGTGAAGCCAATCAATGGGTGCCAGACTTGCTGGACCGCGCCCGCAGCCTCAAGATCAATGCGGGTGCTGAAGCCAATACCGACATAGGCCCGGTCATTTCCTGCACCGCCAAAGAACGGGTAGAAAGCCTGATCGCGCAAGGTATTGCTGAAGGTGCGACACTGGTGCTGGATGGCCGCGCACCGCAAGTGCCAGGCTATGAACATGGCAACTTCGTTGGCCCTACTGTGTTCACCGGCGTCAAACCCGGCATGCGTGTGTATGAAGAAGAAATCTTTGGCCCGGTATTGTGCATCATGCAGGCAGATACGCTGGCCGACGCTATCGCCATCATCAACGCCAACCCTAACGGCAATGGCACGGCACTGTTCACCCAGTCTGGCGCTGCTGCACGTACCTTTGAAGAAGATATCGACGTAGGCCAGATCGGCATCAACGTGCCTATTCCTGTGCCTGTGCCGCTGTTTTCATTTACCGGTTCACGTGCATCCAAACTCGGTGACCTGGGACCTTATGGCAAGCAGGTCATACAGTTCTACACCCAGACCAAGACCATCACGGCACGCTGGTTTGATGACAGCGTCAGCGCTGGCAAGGTGAATACGACCATCTCGCTGAAATAAGGGGAGGCATCCTAGCCACGGTAGTTGGACAAGTGCAAGTGTGCATTTTTCCAGTTTCCTGGCTAGGCGTGACGACGACGCAGACTAGCGTCTGCTAGGAGGAACAACAACGGCAGGGAGCTGGAAAAGTGTGCAATTGCACTTGTAGCGCTCTCAGCATGTCACACCTTATTGAAAGCGAACAATGGTTAATACACTACTTCATCTATTGACTGCCAATAGCGGTCAACTACCGGGGCTAGGATAATATGGATTTCGAATTGAACGAAGACCAGCGCGCCTACCAGCAATCTGCCCGCAGCTTCGCCGCCCATGAAATGACGGCGCAAGCCGCGCATTGGGATGCCACTTCCCACTTCCCGCTGGACGTCATCGCCCATGCCGGGGAGCTGGGATTTTGCGGGCTGTATGTGCCAGAAGAACTGGGCGGGCTGGGACTGACGCGGCTGGATGCAGCCATCGTGTTTGAAGAGCTGGCCCGCGCCTGCCCTTCGACCACGGCTTATATCACGATACACAATATGGCGAGCTGGATGATAGCTAATTGGGGCACGCCAGAAGTGCAGCAAGAATGGGTGCCCAAACTGGCCGCTGGTAAAAAACTGGCTTCATATTGCCTGACCGAAGCTGGCTCGGGTTCTGACGCGGCATCACTACGCACCAGCGCCCGCCTCGATGGTGACAGCTATACCCTCAACGGTAGCAAAGCCTTTATCTCGGGCGCAGGTGCCACCAATATGCTGGTCGTCATGGCGCGCACGGGGGGTGATGGTGCAGGCGGTATCTCTGCCTTTGCCGTACCGGCAGATTTGCCCGGCATTAGCTATGGCAAGAAAGAAGACAAGATGGGCTGGAACAGCCAGCCCACCCGTACCGTCAATTTTGACCAGGTACGCATACCACGCAGCCACTTGCTGGGTGAAGAAGGCGAAGGCTTTCGCATTGCCATGCGTGGTCTGGACGGTGGCCGCATCAACATCGCCACCTGCTCCATCGGTGCGGCGCAGTCAGCACTCAATAGCGCGCAAGCGTATATGAATGAGCGCATGCAGTTCCAGAAAAAACTGTCTGACTTCCAGGTACTGCAATTCAAGCTGGCCGACATGCAAACCGAGCTGGTGGCTGCCCGCCAGATGGTGCGTCTCGCCGCCAGCAAGCTAGACAGCAAGGCAGACAATGCCTCAGTGTATTGCGCCATGGCCAAGCGCCTGGCAACCGACACTGGCTTTACCGTCTGCAATGAAGCCCTGCAAATCCACGGCGGTTATGGCTATATACGCGAATACCCGCTGGAGCGTTTCCTGCGCGATGTCAGGGTGCACCAGATACTCGAAGGCACGAATGAAATCATGCGCGTCATCGTCGCCCGCCACATGCTAAACCAACCCGCAAGCGAGGAATTTTTATGAGCAAGTACAGTAATTACACCAATCTACAATGCGAAATCATAGGCCACACTGCCCTGGTGACCCTGTCCAACCCGCCCGCCAATACCTGGACGGCTGCGGGTTTGCAGGCATTGACGCAACTCGTCAATGACCTCAATGCCGATGCAGATATCTACAGCCTCGTCATTACAGGCTCAGGCCAGAAATTCTTTTCAGCAGGCGCAGATTTGAAACTGTTTGCCGATGGTGACAAGGCCGTGGCGCTCGACATGGCACGCCGCTTTGGTGAAGCATTTGAAACCCTGAGCCGCTTCCGTGGTGTTTCCATCGCTGCCATCAATGGCTACGCCATGGGCGGTGGCCTGGAATGCGCGCTGGCCTGTGATTTGCGCATTGCCGAAACCCAGGCGCAGATGGCCTTGCCAGAAGCCGCAGTGGGCTTGCTGCCCTGCGCTGGCGGCACGCAAAATCTGGCCTGGCTGGTCGGCGAAGGCTGGGCCAAGCGCCTGATCTTGTGCGGTGAACGTGTCGATGCTGCCACTGCTCTGCGCATAGGCCTGGTAGAAGAAGTCGTCGCCACCGGCGGCGCACTGGAACACGCACTGGCGCTGGCCAAACAGGTAGGCAAGCAAAGCCCCAGCAGCGTCAAGGCATGCAAACAGCTGATACAAGGCGCACGCCAGCAACCGATGAATACCGTGCTGCCACAAGAACGCGAAGCCTTCCTGGCCCTGTTTGACACCGCCGATCAAAAAGAAGGCGTCACTGCCTTTTTGGAAAAGCGCCCACCCGTGTGGAGGAATGCATGAGCGACGCCCCAGTCCTGTTCCACACCCTGCCTGCCGCCAATGGCATGCAGCTAGGCGTGGCCACCCTCAATTCAGAAAAAACCCTGAACGCCCTGTCCAAGGAAATGGTGCAATTACTGGGCAAGCAATTGCAAGCCTGGAATGAAGATGACAGCATCGCCATGGTGGTCTTGCAAGCCGCTGGCGAGAAAGCATTTTGCGCAGGCGGCGACTTGCAAAACCTGTACGCCAGAATGCGTGAGCATCATGCCTCCGATAAAAAAGACGACCTGCTGGGTAATGCCTATGCCCTGGATTTTTTCGAGCAGGAATACCGCCTCGACTATCAAATCCATACTTACCGCAAACCCATATTATGCTGGGGCCATGGCATCGTCATGGGTGGTGGTATAGGCTTGATGGCCGGTGCCAGCCACCGCGTGGTCACAGAAAAATCCCGCCTCGCCATGCCTGAGATTGCGATTGGCCTGTTCCCCGACGTAGGCGGCACCTGGTTTTTGAACCGTATGCCGGGCAAGCTGGGTTTATTCCTGGCATTGACAGGTGCCAACATCAATGCCAGCGACGCCGTATTTGTGAAGCTGGCCGACCTGCAATTGCCGCACGAGAGCAAGGCAGAGCTGCTGGCCCGCCTACAAGCCTGCGAATGGAGCACACAAGCAGAAAACAACCATCTGCGCCTGAGCCATATCCTGCATGAGCAGCAACGCAATGCCAACCTGGTCAGCAGCGCCGGGCCATTGCGCCAGCATTTTGATCTCATCAATCAACTGTGCAGTGCCGCTGACCTGAGCACCATCATCGGCAATATCTGCCAGCTTGATGTGAACTTGTTGAACGACGATGTGTGGCTGCAAAAAGCCGTCAGCAGCCTGCAAAAAGGCAGCCCGACCTCTGCCTGGCTGGCACATGCCCTGCAGGAAAGAGGCAAGCATTTGTCGCTGGCAGAAATCTTCCGCATGGAGTTGGTTGCAGCACTCGCCTGTGCGCAAGGCCATGATTTTGCGGAAGGGATACGGGCCTTGATTGTCGATAAGGATCAGAAACCGCAATGGTTGCCGGGTAGTTTGGATGCATTGCAGCCGAAAGATGGTGAGCGATATTTTGCGCGTCTTTGGGCGGCAGAGCAGCATCCTTTAAGGGATTTGGGTGTGATTGAAAATATCCAAAAGAGAGCTGCGTGAGTATCAAGCCGAGGTCCGTAGGTTGGGCTACGGTTTACCAGCCCAACACTGGGCCTTAAATAAACGAATACGTTGTTGAAACGCCGGGTGTTGGGCTGGTAAAACGTAGCCCAACCTACGAGGAACGACCGCCAATCTGAACAAAGAACACGTAATAAAAGGAGAAAAACCATGTCAAACCAATCCAAAATCGCCTTCATCGGCCTCGGCAACATGGGCGCCCCCATGGCCCTTAACCTGCTCAAGGCAGGCTACCCACTCACCGTCTTCGACCTCTCCCCCACTGCCCTCAAAACACTGGCAGACGCCGGTGCACTAGCCGCAGGCAACGCAAAACAGGCCATAGAAGGCGCGGACATCGTCATCAGCATGCTGCCCGCCAGCCGCCATGTAGAAAGCCTCTACCTTGGCGATGACGGCATACTCGCCCACATCGCCAATGGCGCACTGGTCATAGACTGCAGCACCATCGCCCCGCAATCTGCCAAGAAAGTCGCACAAGCAGCAGCCGCACGCGGGCTGGCAATGGTCGATACCCCAGTCTCAGGCGGCACAGCAGGCGCAGCCGCTGGCACGCTGACTTTCATCGTCGGCGGTAGTACAGACGATCTCGAACGTGCCCGTCCGGTGCTGAACGCCATGGGCAAGAACATCTTCCACGCTGGTGAACACGGTGCCGGGCAAACCGCCAAAATCTGCAACAACATGCTGCTGGGCATACTCATGGCAGGCACGGCAGAAGCACTGGCGCTGGGCGTAGCGAATGGGCTTGATCCCAAAGTCCTGTCCGACATCATGAGCAAAAGCTCAGGCCGCAACTGGGCGCTGGAACTGTACAATCCCTACCCCGGCGTCATGGACACCGCCCCCGCATCACGCGGCTACACTGGTGGCTTTGGAGTAGACCTGATGCTCAAGGACCTGGGCCTGGCAACCGAGGCAGCGCTGGGTAGCAATTCCAGTATCCCGCTGGGTGAAGCAGTGCGCAATCTGTACGGCATTCATAGCAAGATCGGTGCTGGTGGCAAGGATTTTTCCAGCATACTCGAGCTGCTTCAGAAAAAGGAATAAAAATACTGAGGCGCGGGCGCGATGACAATCGCTACACAAAGCGATATGCTAGCGCCCATGACTACTCAAGCACACGCCTACCACTACCTGCAAGCCTCGGCCCTGAGAGAAGATATCAGGCCCAGGCTGCAACTGGCCACATCTGGCACTGACGACAAGTCAGTGATCACCCACCCGCACTTCTTTGAAGGTCTGCTGAAGCAGCCGCGCCTGTCGGCCGAATTGCTGACTGCTGTCCATATCATCGTCGGTTCACGCTTTTTCACACCTGCCAATACCCTGGCAAAAAACCTCATGCTGGCTGACCCAGTCGTTACATCTGGCGGCGGTATCTTGCGTTTTGAAGGTTTCTCTTCCTGTTGCAGCGCCTATGTGCGTGTCGACATGCTGCCGGACAGTTATGAGGGTGATATCGTCGGCAAGGGCACGACCAACGTCGATTTCAATGCTCCCATGCGGGCAGCGCTGGCAAGAGTACGCGATGCATCAGGTCTGGCACTTTCAGTCGGACAGGACGCATTTACCCTGCATGTCGGTGGCAATAGCGTTGTCGAGAAAAAAGTTGAACTGCCACTGCGCTGGATACGTGGCATGCTGGAAGTACAATCTTACCAGGCTGGCATGCGCAAGATCGTTGAAGTCAGCGGAGCTGAAGCCCTGCGCTTCTTGCGTTCACTCCCCAAGGCATCGACCAGTAAGACGCCGCTTTGGATATCGCATGGCCCCTTTGGCCTGCGTACAACGACCAGACCGGAACCGAATAGCATACGCCTGGTCGACAGCACCCGTCTGCGTGTGCTGGAAGCCTTGCTGCCGCGCGTAAAGTCCATGGCAATTTTTGCTGACGAAGCGCAGCAAGCCAGTGCCTGGGTCTTGCAATTTTCTGGTGCCCGCCTGACGCTGGCCCTGAGCGCCGAAGTCTGGCGCGGTTTTTCTGGCGAAGGCCAGGCCCTGCGCGCACTGATGAATATGCAGAACGCCGATGCTCTGCCCCGCCTGTGCGCTCTCTTGCAATGGCAATCTTCATTGCAAGTCCCTGCACTGGCAGAGCAACTGGATTTACCGCAAGCCAGCATAGAAGACAGCCTGCGTATACTCGGCGTCTCTGGTCTGCTGGGTTTTGATGTAACAGAAGGCAGTTACTTCCACCGAGTACTACCACTGGATTTAAGCATGGCAGAAGACTTGCATCCACGCCTGGCTGCTGCCCGTGAACTGATAAAAGACAATGCGGTCAGCATCATAAAAAAACAGCCGCTTGAAGCCAGTGTGCAGAGCGCAGAAATCCAGCACCGTGTACGCGAAATTGATGGTGAATTACGTTGTACCTGTCCCTGGTATGCCAAGCACCAAGGTTTGCGCGGGCCCTGCAAGCATGTACTGGCAGTTGAAGCAATGACAGAAAATTAGGATACTCATGGCAGAACAAAAAATTGAAGCAGCATTCGCAGCAAAGACTCCACTGGAAGAATTTGTCGTCGCAGGTAACTATCAGGACATGATGGCTTATCTGCAAGCGCAGGAAAAAACTCAGTGGTCGCAACATAGAACTAGTGTGATGCGCATGAACAAAGTCATGGAGAAGTCACGCTATACCATGGATATGAGCAAGTCTGCCTGGCGCAGCAATGTCACTGCCCAGCAATGGCAATGCCTGCGTTCTGCGATCTTTTTGTGTTGCACTACAAATGATGTCGCTGAAAATTCCTGGATATTTTTTATCAAGCCAGAAGAACTGGTCGAATTATGGAAAGCCTATACACCACCATCGACTGAAAATTTGGTATCAAATATGGTGTCGCGTAACCAGGGAAGTTTTCGTATCATACAAAGCCTGCTAATCAGTGGCCTGGCAGAACGCCCCACACATGACAATTACCTCCTGGGTTTGCTGAGCCAGGAAATACATTCAGACCGCGTACCCGATGTAGCTTACTGGATAAAACACGATCCAGAATTATTGCAAGGCCCATTGCTGCAGTTGTTCGATATCGAGGGAACGACAGATATCAGTCTGGCCGGGCGCGATAAATATACTCATAATTCTGCCCACACCTGGCAACAGTTATTCTTGAATTTGTGCCAGAAAGGCGTGTATAGCCGCGAGCTGTTGCTGGATAAAACCCTGGGTGCGCTGGAAAAAGACTGGATACAATTCCGCTCTGGCTGGTTCTCGCGCTTTCATGATGCACTGGCACCAACAGTAGAAGAAATGCGCGTTTTCAACGAACGCTATCTGGGTCTGTGCCACAGCCGCATCCCGCCTACTGTCAGCATGGCGCTCAAGGTGCTGGGCACTTTGCAGGCTGCAGACGCCATCAGCAATACTGCCTTGCTGACAGCGCTGCAACCCCTGTTGTCATCTGCCGTCAAGGCGCAAGTGGATGTCGCCCTGAAATTGCTCGACCAGATTATCCTCAAAGATGCCAGCCTGGCGCAGGAAGCGGCATCTATTGCCGTGTTTGGCTTACTGCATGAAGCAGCAGACATGCAAAAGAAAATCATCAGCCGCCTGAGTAAATGGGGCATGGATGCGGCTACGCAAGAGCAAGCCAGGCAATTGTTACCCCAGGTTGCAGCCAGTAACCGTAATGCTTTGATGGCTTTACTGGGAACTCCTGCTGCTGATACTTCCAAGCCATCAGCCATTATCCAGATATCGCAGGCATTACCCATTTTGCAACCTCTGCCATCGCCCATAGCAGAGAGCCGCGCCCTGCCAATCATCAGTGATATTGACGCACTCATCGAAGCCTGCGCCTATATCTTTGAAAACAATGATGACACTGACTGTTTTGAAACCGTCCTCCATGCCCTGTTGAAGCTGGCACCGTTTTCTGCTGATGATAAAAAGCGTTTTGGCCCTGTACTCAAGCGCGCACAAAAACTGAAACCCAGTTCAGATAACTGGCGCAATATGGACAAGCCACTGGCGCGCGAACTGGCGCGCCTGCTGGTATTTATATTTGAAGCCGAAAGACTACCGCCCACCAGCAGTTTTGCCAAAGGCCGTTTTGATGTGCATAGTGTCCTCTGCCAGCGCACTGATGATTTGATGGATATCCTGGCGCAGGGCAAGTCAGTTTCACCACTAGCAGCACCTAGCCATCAACGTGGTTATATAGCCCCTGCCATCTTGATAGAACGAACACGCGAGCAACATGTGCTAGGCTTGCAACAACCATTGCAAGAGCAGGTACTCAGCCTCTTGCGTCTGGCTCCGAGTAATGAAACCAGCCTGCACGAGCAAGCTGCCAGCTTGTCGGACACGCCTTATCACAATGCCTTGCGCTACGCCCTGGGCTCACAAGTCAGCATACCTGCCAAAGGCAAGGACAGCTCCCTGTATATCGCCGCCGCCCGCGCCCGTTACCCGAATGAAGACGATGCCAACCTCATCCAGTTATATGGTGACTTTGGGCCAGATGGCGCGCATGCCGCACGCTATCGTTTTGAGATAGAGGTCAGCAAGAATGAAGTTTACACCTTCTATCACAGTCACTTGCGTACCACACCAACGCCCAGGGCCATAGACCAGGCTTATCTGAGTATCTTGCGTCACCCCCAGGTTATAGAGGATCAAGGCTATTTCCACCGCACAGAAGGTTTTGGTGGCAATAATGAGGGCCAGATTCGCTGGTCGGCCAGCATGATACCTTCCAGCCTCGAAGCCGTCTTTGCCGAAGGTGCCCATGCCATTGCCAACAATCTCGACTGGTGGGAAGCAGCGTGGTATAACAAGGCTTATCTGAACCTCTTGCTTGACCCCACAGTACCCATGAGCAGCAGCGCCATCATGCTGTTGGCCTTTACACTGGCGGGTAAAGAGCCTGGCCAGACTGCAGTCGCGATAGATGCCCTGGTCGCCAGTTGGCTGGAAGGGCGTCTCGACGCAACAGCTCTCGCCAACGCCATTCACGGCCTGCTGGCAACGCCACAAGTCAAGGCCAGCCGCTATGCCAAAAGCCTGGCGACAGCAGCACGTGCCCATGCACTGGCACCACAACTGGTGTTTCAACTATACTGCACCATGGTGACACAAAGCCCGCAATCACCTCCTAAAGACATGGCAGCCCTGCTGGAGCTTTTGCACGAATTACGCCTTGAAGTGAAACAAAATCTGCCTGAACATACTCTGGCAGCCCTGCGTGATATGCAGATCGGTGGAAAAGGCAAGGCAGCACTGAAGGCACTGCTAGCTGGATAATACTCGCCAGTTGAGAGTAGGACTTGTCTCCCGGAATAAGGCAAGCCCTACTCTAGTTGCAAGACCTTGAAATTATTCCGCCCCGCCTTCTTGGCCAGATATAAAGCTTCATCCGCCTTCTTCAGCATCTCGCCAGCATTGGAATTATGTTCTGACGAAATCGCCACACCTATGCTGGTGGTCACCATCAGAGGTTTGCCTTCTATGTCAAAAGGCGTGGTCATGGCCTGCACGATTTTGCTGGCGACCATGTCGGCTTCGCTGTGCATGTTCAGGCCCTCAAGTACGATGACGAATTCATCGCCTGCGAGGCGGCCAGCAAGATCAGTCTGGCGTATGCAGTGCTTGAGGCGGCTGGCGAATTCCTGCAAGACCAGGTCGCCGGCATGGTGGCCCAGGCTGTCGTTGATGCTCTTGAATTTGTCGACATCCAGGAACATCATCGCCATCAGACGGCCAGTACGTTGTGAACGGGCGCTGGCCTGCTCCATTCTTTCATTGATCTGGTTGCGGTTGGGCAGGCCGGTCAGGGTGTCGAACCTGGCCAGAGCCAGCAATTGCTGCTCTACAGCCTTGGCGTCGCTGATATCGTTGATGAGGCTGTTGACGCCGACTACTTTGCCAATGGCATCATATTGCGGTACATACGTGGCATGGTAATGGCCGGTCTTGCCTGCGACGCTGATCTCGGTTTCAAATTCGGTTTTTTCACCAGCCATGGCGAGTTTGTAATGCACATGATGTTCTTGCTGCATGGCGCCAGACAGCAGCGATAATACCGGCTGGCAGCGTATTTCGGACAAGGGCAGATTGAACCAGGTTTCATACGGGCGGTTCACGAACTGATAGCGGTTTTCACTATCGATGAGGCTGACAAAGGCCGGGATATTGTCGGCAATGGTGCGCAGCAGGCCTTCGCTGGCAGCGAGTTTGAGCTCTGCCTCTTTGCGTGCGGTGATGTCGATGACCATGGAATAATAACCCAGGGTGGCACCCTCGGCATTGGTGTCGGGCACGTATTCATATTGCAAAAAGCGCTTGATATCACGCTCAGGCGCATAGCGTTCAAACGAGATTTTTTCGCCATGCAGGGCACGCTGCATATTGTCTTTCAATTCAAGATATGATTGCTCACCAAACACTTCGCGCACGGTCTTACCCAGCAGATGTGCAGGTTCGAGACCGGGGATCTGGCCGTAATTGCGGTTGCAGAACTGGTAGCGTTCGCTGGCATCGACATAAGCGATCATCGCCGGCACATTGTCGGTGATGGTGCGTACACGTTTTTCACTGCGCGTCAGATCATCCTGCACGCGCTTGAATTCGGTGACGTCTTCTACCAGTACAAAAAAGCCATCGACCTGGCCGGCCTTGTTAAAGTCTGGCACATAGGTCACTCTATCCCACTCCCAATAACCATAGCGCTCGATGCGGCGCTCAAAGCAAGTCCATTCCCCATTCAAGACCTGGGTCACATATGGTTTAGTCTGGCGATAAAATTCCGGAGTAGAAATCTGCTTGATGGTCTTTCCTATCGCCTGTTGCGCAGTGAGACCAAACAAGTGCTCTATGCGCTTGTTGACGAAAGTATATTGCTCGCGATAATCGACATAGGCGATAAAGGCTGACATATTGTCTGCAATCAGGCGCAGTTTCTTTTCACTGGCGCTCAGGGCTGCCTCGGCATCCCTGCGTTTGATCATGGCATCATCAAAGGCCTTGGCCAGGTCACCTATTTCGTCTCTGGGGTATTCATGACTGGCCTGCGTCATCAGTAAATTGGCCTCGGCATTATTGACCTTGTCGCGCAGTTTTTGCAAAGGCGCGAGTTGCCAGTACATGAACCACCAGACCAATAGCAGCAAACTCAGCAGCAGGGCCAGGCTAAGCAAGACTGCTTCACGTCTCACCTTTGCGACGATGCTGAAGGCCTCGTTGGTAGGAAATACACCAGTAACCATCCAGCCTACCGACTTCAGGCGTCGGTAACTCAGTATGGCTTCATCTTTGGTATTGTCGTTGGTAGTCAGGCTACCTTCCAGTGCATTGAATGCAGTTTCGGGTATTTGGTTTTTGTCTGGTGATTCGCGGCTGTTTTTTAATATCTGCCTGTGATCAGGATGCGTGACAAAAACGCCCTCGGTCGTCAGCACATAAAAATAGCCTTGCTCACCGATTTTGGCGGTTGCCAGGTCAGCCAGAAAGCTGTCCTGCGTCAGCTCTATGGTACCCACCAGTACCAGCAGCATATGGCCGCTGGGGTCAAAGACAGGCACACAAACCACGACCAGAGGCCGCCCGGACAGGCCACTTTTCAAAGGGTTCGATATGGTGATCTTTTTTTGTTTAATCGCCCTTTGAAAATAGTCGCGGCTGCTGATATTGAGCTGGCCTTTGGTGTCGGGGTTGTCCATGTTGGCCACGATGTCACCACGCACATCAAACACGGCCAGATTATCAAACAAGCCATCAAGGCTGTGATAACGCTCGATAAAGCTCTGGACGTTCTGCTCACTGATGTCACCTGATCCCAGGTCACTGGCCAGACGGATCAGGGCATTTTTCCGGAGTTCTACCTTTTGGTCAATTTCATTGCCCAGATTGGCGATCAGGCTGGATTGCCTGGCGACGATGAGTTTTTCCAGCGCGCTTTCAAATACGGACGAAGCCAGCGCATACAGCAAACTCAGGGAGAGGACAAAGAAAATCGCCACCGCCACGGTCAGGCGGGTTTTCAAGGTGATATCGCGGATACGGAATATACGAAATAGCGGGGCTGATGACATATCATTCGGCAATCAAAGAGCAATCACGATGATCTTAGCATCCGCCTGTACAAGGGCAACATATTTTCAGGCTTACACTGGCTGGCAGATTGCAAATCTATGTGCCATGCCAGTCTTGCCCCAGTGGCAAGCTCAACTCAGCCAGGGGACAGCGATGTAAAAACGCGACAATCACTGCCTGGAAGTGGCCGTCCACCAGAAAAATGCTACATCAGGAAAACCGGCCCAGACTGTCGTCCGTCAAGATAACTGCGCTGCCCATGTCCATAATCAGGGCAGATTGGCCCTGCTGGCGGTCTGGCACGCAAATCGGCACATCATTGGCACCCGGCTGATCGTCACAGTCAGGTGCCTGTGGTCTGTCAGTGGCAGTATCATTGTTGCTATTACTGTGGGTACCAGTGCTGGTATCGTCGTGGCCATAGTAAGCATTGTCGGTATAGCTGACCGTACCCAGGTAAATCCAGGCACGGTTATCGTCATAACTATAGTTACTGGTCATATCGCTGGCAGGGTAATCATGTTCAGCCGCTGGCCCTGGTACCCCCCCTCTGACGCGACGCGCGGCCAGTTCACGGGTCTGCATGGCCAGTTGGTGTATCTGGCGCTGCATGGCTGGTGGGATATCACCACTGAGGCCCCGCAATTCTTCCAGCGCCTGCAACAGGTCCAGGTCGCTGTAGTACAACTGTTCCAGGTTTTGTATCAGTCCCTTGACGGCCGTCACTTGCTCATCAAGCGCATCAAAGTAGCTGCCCTGTTGGTGGTTGAGGAAAAAAGCCAGGCGGGTCTTTAAAATGATCATGGCATTGTCGCTGCCAGAACGGCTGAACAGGCCCAATATCTTGCGGTTTTCCCGGAAGGTCTCGCGCACCAGATCATCGACAAAGCCAGGGAAATGCTGTTCCAGCGCCAACAGTGCTGCCGATGAAAAATCCGGCAACACGCGCTCCACCTGCCCTTCCAGCGCCTGCTTGCGCGCGGCCCGTTGCTGCTCCAGCAAGGCGCTTTGCGCCGCGATCTGCTCCTTGGTGGCCTGGGTGGATAGCTTCAGACCCGCGATGGCGACATCAATATCTGACAGGGCAGGATCCAGCAAGGCTGCATAATCATAGCTGAGGTCGTAATTAGACATAATTTTCTTTCACGGCAAGGGACTGTTTTGTAGCTGGGATTGTTCGCCATCTTCACGGCGGGACTGGAAATAATCAATGAAATACTGGCGCAGGCGCGGCTTGCGCATATCGGCATGCCACTCCAGCGGGCGTCCTGGCTGCTGCTGCAAATCCGTCCAGGGATTAAACCCCAGGTCGGTGATCTCATGCATGCGCAGGAAATAGCGACGGTGCTGTGCCTCGCCGTGCCACAGGTGGCGGATTTCACCAGCCACCACACCCAGCCTGCCCTGCACCTGTTCATAAAAGCGCTGGCCCCAGGCTTGCAGATGCTGTATCTGCGCACGGTCATGCTTCAAGGCATTCTGTATGCAAAAGTTATAGTCGCCATAAATCGCATGCGCCATGAAATGATCTGCACTGCCAGAAATCGCCGCCTCATACAGACCCACGCTGTCAAAAAGACTGCGTCGCATGGCCCAGCCATAACCGGTATGGCCGTGGGTATCATAACGCCCCGCATGCAAGGTAGCAGGTTGCACCTGCATGACGGCAGCAAAAGAGCGGACGCGGTCGGGCGCGGCACCTGTACCGCCATCTTGCTCCAGGCGCAGGCAACTATCCCACACTTGTGCCACCGGGTATTGCTGCAGCACCGCCACCAGTTCGCTTGCCCAATTTTTATTCTCAAACACGATATCGCAATCCAGCCAGGCCACATAGCGGCAAGTGGCAGGCAACCAGGATGCCGCCAGGTTCAGCAGCCTTTCCTTTTGCCACAGCAAGGTAGCTGAACGCAGTTGCAAGACATCCATTGCGGCAGGCAATTCAAAGGGCGCATCGCCAAATGCACATTCAACGGTAATACAAGTCACCCCAGCCGCCCGCATGCCCTGCATGAAGACATCATAATTCTGCCTGCGCGAGACATAACGGCAGGGGTTGAAGTAAGTGGTGAGGATGACGAGTTCAGACATGATGTAATAATAATTGCGCCTGGCAAATGCAATAACAGCTCACTTGTTATAATGCAAAATCAATACTATACGCTAGGTACTCATGCGCATACAAATCCTGTCTGACCTGCACCTTGAAGCCTGGGGTGATACCGCACCTCTCATAGACCCCGCCATCAGCCAGCCTGATGTGGTGGTGCTGGCTGGCGATATCCATAGCGGCAGCAAGGCAGTGAGCTGGGCAGCGCAACAGTTTGCCGGCATCCCCGTGCTGTATGTGCATGGCAATCATGAAGCCTATGGCAAAAACCTTGAAGACATGCAGGCCGACGTTGCCCGTGCTTGTGAGGTTACAGACAATGTGCACTTCCTCAATGCCCGTGAATACCAGATAGGTGACATACGCTTTCTGGGTGCAACGCTATGGACAGATTTTTGCCTTTTTGGCGAAGAGCAACGCCCCTACGCCATGACAGAGGCTGCCGACCTGATGCCCGATTATCAGCGCATCACCCTGGCTGAACAAGGTTATCGCAAACTGGAAGCAGCGGACACCGCACTCATCCATGCGCGACAAAAATCCTGGCTCAATAAAAGACTCAATACCAGCTTTGAGGGCCGCACTGTCGTCGTCAGCCACATGGCACCGTCGATACAGTCGGTAGCGCCGCGCTATGCGGACGATTTGCTATCCGCCGCCTTTGCTTCTGAACTCGATACACTGGCGCAAAAAGCTGATCTTTGGATACATGGCCATATGCATGACAGCTTTGATTATCACCTGGGAAAATGTCGCGTCATCTGTAACCCTTGTGGCTACCCCCTGCACAATGGCAGGATGGAGAATGCGCATTTTGATCCAGATTTAGTGATTACACTTTGAGCGGGAACACAAAAGGAATAAACCATGAAAACAGACTGGCACAGCCTCGACATCTCACGCACCACTGTCGTCGATAAAGACTACAAGAACACGCAAAACGTCAGGCGTTTTTTAAGTGCAGAATGCGGTGCTGAATGCAAACTAGACCGCAACTTCATGGCCTGGATCATCAATGGTGAGCACAAGACCATGGGGGATGTGGCGGATGAGTGGAAGAGGCGGCAAGCTTGATTGTAAGCTCTGGATTGTAAGCTCTGGATTGTAAGCTCTGAATAATCAGCTGTTTGCAGACATCCAGCGTTCGCCCGTGTGCCTAAGTATGTAAATTCCCAAAGTTGTCAGCACCGGAAAACCCGGCAAGCAAATTATGCCGATCAATTTGGACAAGGTGCACCCCCATTTTTTTCCTTCACGCGCACCTCGCATGGCAAAAAAATGTAAAAGGATAGGAACAATAAAACAAGCCGTCGAAAAAATGGCCGGCTTCAAACTGACGTCCACACCAGACACAACTGGGATTAAAGCCAGCACGAGCCAGATAATGACATAAGGTATCAACAGTAATTTGTGTATCCTGACCAATGCAGGATTCAATTCTTGCTGGCGACTAAACTCAATGGGGATATCTGCCTCGTCTTTAGCTCTGTTCATGGAGTAGCACTTTTTATATTCATCAAATGTGGGGCAAGCACTCATTTCTCTTGCTCCTTCCAAGGTCTGCCTCCTTGACCGGGAGACGTGAGGCAGACTCAGCACACTAACTCAACCCAGCCACAGTTTGAACTCTATGCCGTTTTGTATCGTGCCTATGACCTGGGCCTGGTTCTCGGTACTTTCACAGAAACTCGCCAGTGCACCGGCGGCCGTGATCTGGCCTTTGCTTAACTGATTGTTCCAGTAATCAAAACCCGCCTGGTCTGGCGCACGGTGCAAGACGTTTTGGTAAAAATTCGTGATCAGCGTCGTAGTCGATGGGTTGGCACCATACAGCTTCTGGAATTCAGCCGACTGGAAAAAACCTGCTGCCACCGTCGTCAGGCTCGAACCCTTGTCCATGTCCTTGATCCAGTAACCCAGGCCTTCGAGGTCGGGCTTGCGGCCAAATGCAGCCTGGTACAGGCGATAAGCCTGGCCTGCCGTGCCATTGATGTCGAGCGCGATGCTCTTGTCAGAAAACTGCAGGCGTTCGACATTGAACAGACTGTCGATGTCACCATTCGATTTGACGCGCAGCTGAAAAGCCGAGCCAACCGGGGTAATTGCAAAATTGCTGGCATTGCCAGCCATGATGACGGTGTCCATACCGGTGCCGCCATCGATATTATGGTTGCCTGTGCCAACATTGATGGCATCATTGCCGCTGCCAGCATTGACGTGCAAACGGCCACCGCCACCATTGACGGTGATCAGGTCGGCACCTGCGCCTGAGGCGATCAGGTAATCCGAATACATGACGCCAGGCAAATCGACACTGATGACATCTGCACCGGCAAATGAAGACTCATCAGCGAGCAGTTTTTCATCTATCTGCTGGTTGGCTGACAAAGACACGGAAACGCCAGTGATGCGGTTGTAGCTGCCATCATAGTATTCAGTGACTGAAGAATTCATCACACCGCTGACGCTGGACTTGCTCAAACCCTGTGCCACGCTATTGCTGTTGGATGAAAGATTGAAATTGCCTTCCACAATAGTCGATGCAATGTATTTGTCGGCAGTTGCCGTCACCTTGCTGATGGTACCTACATTATTGCTATTAACGTCGCCACGGATGGCACCCTTGACAGTGATATAGACATTCCCTGTCACCGGATCATAGCTGGGACTATAAGCAGGTAATAAGGTAGAAAACGACAAGTCAGTCAGCAGAGCACTGGTCGGTGTAATGGAAACAGAATTGGCACCATTGATCGTGGTATTGGCGTAGTTGAAATTGAACTGACCACCTTCAACAATCGACATTACCCCGCTGTAATACAAGCTCAACTTTGTCGCCGAGGCCTTGCCTGCTGCAGCATAGGGGTCGTCGAGCACCAGTCCCGTATAAGTCATGCTGGCACCGTCAGGGAAGGAAAATCTCGCCTGATTACCGCCAAAATCGAGTGCAGAATAATACGCATGATCTCTGGCCCAAAGCGCACCCAGTTTAGGGAAAACATCAAACAAAGTCCCCAGGCTGCCATTGGTAGGAGGCGATTTGATCAATTGCTGGTAATTAGCGTTAACCATGTTTTGAGACAGTTTGATATTGATGTTTGCCATAAATGAAATTTATCTGAATAAGGGAACTGGTTCACTACCTCAAGCTGCAGCATGCACATGGCTGCCAGGCAGATGAAACGGATGTCTTGCTTGAATGCATGTATGACATGCAAAGAATTTCACGGCAATTGTAACATTTTGTCTCAATTTGAATATGACAATGCTATTTCTTCAATCTTGTTCACCGACAAGTACTCATTTCACCCAGGGCATATATTTTTCTTATGACTGTCAAATGGATATTCATAGCAAAATTAATTGCAATTTAAATAATGATCATTTATATTTTCAGAATAACAATTTAGAAAATATATTTTCAATCTTCATTTGGTCTTGAAGCCCTGAATGACAATTTCCTGGAGTAGGCATGAAACAACTGCGCGTACTGTCGATCTTACTGGTGATGTTCAACCTGGCCGCCTGCGACAGAGGCTGGTCCAGCCAGCGCTACGAGCTGGTGGCGGCATCCGACGGCAAGGTCTATAGAATCGACTCGCAATCCGGCACCGTTCACTATGTCACAGCCGAGAAAATGCAGGCCCTCAATGATGGCCTGCCGACTCTGCATGTGGGTGAGTATTACCAGATGGCCGATGCCGATGGCAACAGCAAATACCTGAAGTATCTGGGTAATGGACAATTTGAAAAAAGCCCGGCGTCCAGCCAGGTGAAATGATTGCCAGCAAAGGCAGCCGCAGCCGCCTTATGCTTCAGTTCATTAACGGTGGCCATTGATGTGCTTCTGCCTGACAGTGCAGGCACCACGCATACAGCGCGTCATACATGACCATGCCATGTCTTAGCATAATGTGGTCACCTGCAAAGGTTTTTGACAAGCCCAGTGACAAGGCATACAAGCCTGCCGATTGCGCCGTCAAATCCAGCTTGCCGGTGTCTGCGCCACGGACGATGGTCGCCAGGGTGTGCAAGGCAGGAGCGGCCAATGCATATTTTTTCAGGAAAGCATCAAAACTGCACAAGTCACCGACATGACTCAATTCCACGCCCGGAATATCGTACGGTATGGCAGCGGTTTCTCTGGCGATGCGCAAGACGTCGGTATCAGGCACATATAAGAATTCTGCTTCACTGTCGATGAAATTCACGATCAGCCAGGGGCAGGCAGTGCGGTCTATCTTGGGTCGTTCACGGGTAATCCATTGCATGATTGTTCTCCCACGATGATGACAAGACTTAGCCTGCCCGTCTGGCCAGCATGCCGCCAGCCTGTTTGTAGGCTTCCAGCCCACCTTCGAGGTATCGTGCTGCGATACCCGCTTCATTAAGAGCGCTGGCGCAATTAATACCGACTTCATGTCCTTTGATGCAGTACACAACGACATTCTGTTGTTGCGTCAGCGCCGGTGCCCAGTTAGTCACCTGCTCAGGGTCCAGCCAGACTGCCCCGACAACCTGCAAGCTGTCAGCTTCAAAGGCCGGGCGCCTGCGCACGTCAATAACCGCTGGCGGATTAGCGCTGCTAAGCTCGCGCATGAACTCGGCGACGCTGACGGTTTGCTTTGTTTGTTCTGTTTGTTCTGTTTGTTCAGTTTGATTCATTTCCAACTCCTCTAAGGGTGAAGCAAGGGGTAAATGAGCAAACCCAGAACCGCTGCAGCCGCAACGATGACGGGTTCCTGTAACTTCTTGAACTTCCACAACAGGAAGATACTGACCAGGGCAATCACTGCCGTCGGTACATCCAGTATTGAGCGCCTGGCAATGACCAGCACAGAACCGGCAATCGCGCCTATCGCTGCCGCCGTGATGCCATCGACAAAAGCAATCACGCCGGGCAACTTGCCATATTTTTTAAAGTAAGGTGCCGGGATGACAGTGAACAGATAACAGGGCAAAAAGGTAGCCAGCGCAGCCACTGTTGCCCCCGGCAAACCCGCTACCAGGTAGCCGATAAAACCCACCGTGATGACCACTGGCCCGGGCGTGATCATGGCAACTGCAACGGCATCGACAAACTGCTTGTCCGTCAGCCAGTGATGTTCAGTCACTACACCGCCATACAGGAAAGGGACAATCGCCAGGCCAGAACCAAATACAAAGGCCCCGGCCTTGGCAAAGAAGATGGCGATCTGTGTTAACAGCGAGGCGTCTTGCGTAGCCAGCATGCTGCCTATGACGGGTAATTGCAGCAGCGTCAGGCCGGGCAGTTTGCTACCACCCAGCCATGCAGGTGGTGCACGCAACAGCCAGACCAGCACACCGGCAGCGATAAACAGCCAGGCGATTTCTGTCTCGGTGATAAAGGTCAGTGCTGCCAGCAAAAGATAAATAGCCCATAGCAGCTTGTCCTTGCCTATGCTTTTTTGCGTGAGCTTCTTGGTGCTCGTGACGATGATACCAACCACTGCAGCGCCAACACCATAAAACACTGCCTGCATCCAGGTCAGGCCGCCATAGCTGGTATAAGCCCAACCCAATAACACCACCATCACGAAAGAAGGCAAGACAAAGGCAATGCCTACCAGCGTCGCGCCCCAGATGCGGTAATGCACATAGCCCATATAGATGCCTAGCTGCGCCGCCAGCGGGCCGGGCGCCAGTTGTGCCAGCGCCAGCCCTTCTTTATAATCGGCTGGCGAAATCCAGCCGCGCTGCTCAACCAGGTCGCGTTGCATATAGCCGACCAGCGCCACCGGGCCACCAAAGCCCAGTGCGCCCAGGCGCAGCATGTAGAGCACCATTTGCCATAGCGTATAGGCGGGAGCGGAATCTGGTACATCTGGTACATCTGGTACAGTTTGATTTGAATCAGGCAGGCTCTGGCTCATCGCAGTGACCTCTTATGTTGTACTTGGCTGCACTACAGAAAAATGCTGGTAAAGCGCATCCAGTACCACGCTTATTTTGTCCAGCAAGTCATCATCGTCACGGGCGTTTTGCCGTGCACCGGCCAGCATGGCTTCAAAACCACTGGCCTCAGGCACATAGCCATTGCCAATATCGAGTACATGCACCATGGCCCCCAATCTTTGCAAGCCACGGTCAGTTTCCAGATCAAAACTGGCCAGCAAGACCTCAAAACTGACACGGTCACCGACATGGCTAAACGCTGCGCCGTCAAAGTCAAAACCCAGCGCACCTGGTGGGCAATCATTGACCGACTCCAGCCAGACAAAGCGCGCTTGTCTGTCGATGAAGCGGCGTATCAGCCAGGCGCAAGCCACCCTGTCCACCCACAGATGCTGGCGGGTAGCCCAGCTGCGCCCCTGATAATCATCAATGGCCAGCGCCTTGATTACCGCCTGCACTGCCTGGGGTTCACCGACCGATAGCAGGCCCTCTGCCGCGTGCATGAAATCCATCCAGACAGCTTCGAGCGTGTTACTGCCATCACCAGGGAAGTAATCTATGCTTTTGAAAGCCTCATACTCACGCCGCATCTTGCGCAAAAGCTTGGTAATTTCTTGCGGCTTCAAATTACCCAGGCCGGGACGTGCATCCGCCAGAGTCTGCAGCCAGGTAGCATATTCGCCACTGCGGTCAAACAAGGCCTGGAAGGCCAGATTCTCGTCTTCAGTCTGTGCCCAGACATGCAATAGCCAGGCACTACCGCCTTCGCGCAAGGTTTCTTCCGACAAATCCTGCAGTGCCTGTTGCTGCACCTCACCAAAAGGCAAAAGATAAGCCCCATCGCGCAGGGAGCCGCAACCCAGGGCCTTGAGATTGCGCCAGATACGCATGCGCCCGGTTGCACTATTCGTGGGCAGGCTCAGCACCAGCAATAGCCAGCGGGCAGATGGATCAGCATTGATAGTTTGCGTTTTCATGAAACACATACTACATAATAATATTAATTATTACAAATTTTGTAGAGATAATTACCTATATTTATAAAATACAAATAAAATCCGGCCTATCTGCCTACTGGATAATCAGGCAGGATTTGTGGCCCTGCTCATGATCGTGACCGGCGTATTGTCCAGCCTGGCATTCTCAATGGTCTGCCAGCCAAGGCGTGCATAGAGCGATTCATTACGCGGTGTGAACAAATAAAAATGATCAAAGCCTATAGATCGCGCCTCTTCCGCAGCGCGCAGCGACAGTGCCGAAGCAATACCCTTGCCACGGAATTGCGCAGGAACAAAAACGGCAGATAACCATGGCGTCAGATGCTGGTGCGTGAGAGTGCTGGCAAGGATGCCGGCAACACCAAACATCTGATCATCTGAAGACAAGGCGAGCAAAGTCACAGGCAATGCCCCTGCAATTCTGCAGCGATCAGGGCATCAACGTCATACCGGCAGGCTTCATTTCGTCAACGAGAAACAAAACAGCCTGGCAAGCGGAAAACATCAGGTTTTTATGTGTCCCCGTCAGCCATAGCTTATCTGCTTGCCGGGAGCTAGCGCTGCATCTATCATGCTGTAGCAATGGTCAAGGCCAAGGCCAACGATAGGAACTGCATCTGCAATAGGCGACATAAGATAAATATGAATTCGAATAAACAACGCCAGCTTATTGTCTTCGATCTTGATGAAACATTAGTCCATGCAAGCATGACTGATTTGGATCAGCCTATGGCTTTTGCATTTCCACCCTACTTTGTTTATCAGCGGCCCTTCTTGGCAGAAATGCTGGAAGAACTGGCGCCACATTACGACCTGGCAGTATGGTCATCGTCATCAAGAGAATATGTAGATGCTGTGGTCGCGCAAATCTTTGGTACTCGCTACCCAGTCAAGTTTGCCTGATCGGTCGAGCGCTGTGTGCAGCGGGTGGACATCAAAAGCAATAGCTATGTTTACATCAAGGATTTGAGAAAAATTCAGGGTCAGGGATATACGCTGGACCAGATTAGGATAGTGGATGATTCGCCAGAAAAAATCGCCAGGCAGCCGAGAAACCATATTCTGATTGCACCTTATCTTGGAGACCAGAAAGATAGTGCCCTGCTGGATATCGCCGGGACATTCAAATTGAGAACGGTAACTTGCGAATAATTAACATACTCATTGGCATACTCATTGGCTTAAGTTCGTGCTTAAGGAACCAGTGAACATTACTCCTGATAGCGCTCAAATATGCGTTTCAACTCTCCATTTTTCTCCAGCAAAACCAGGCTGGCACCTATCTTCCTGACCAGCTCAGGCGACATGGTTTTTGCCATGCCCATGTAGAATTTTTCTGTCAGTTGGGGTTTGCTCAAAAGCCTGATCTTTTCTTCCAGCCCCGCCTGCCTGATTGCCAGGCCTATGCCGGGTGAACGGTGACAATAAAACCGCCCGCGTCCTGCCAGCAGTTTTTTCAGGTTGGAGATGGAAGAAGTGGCGGTATCATCTATCTTCAGACCACCCATTTGCGTGAGGATATCGACGATGCCAAAACCGCGCAGGGCCAGGATGATGCCTTCATTGCCGAGCTTGCGTATATCATCCCAGTCTTCAACTGCAACGATATCATCCGCCCGCACGGCCAGCAGGTAATTGACAGAGAACAATGGCGTCGCGGCGAACTGGTATTGTGAGGTATTACGCGCTATGCGTTGCACGCCACAAATGACATCAATATTACCCGCCTTCAGACCCGCGTCTATACGCGCACGCGGCTGCCAGACCTGGTCGCCGATAAATTGCAGCTCAGGGTCAGCTTTCTCGATCGCGCGCATGATATCTACGCACATCCCGCCTATCGCAGGCTTGCCTTGCTGATTGACGATGGCAACATACTTGGGCTCGGATGCCTCCTGGGCAGCCGTATGTATCTCTTTGACAGCACCAGCGGGCAGCATGAGCGTCAGTAACAAAAATATCACTGCGCCTTGCACGGCCCGCAAAGGATTAAATTGCAGGGGCTTGCTCATTGCCTATATGCCAGCCTCTTGTCTGATTTCACAGCCCTGCCGGGGCTGGCGTGCGTGAACTGCTGCTGCACTTTGAAAATACTGACCACATTCGACAAATTGCCAGCCTGGTCCTGCAGGCTTTTTGCGGCGGCAGCGGCTTCTTCGACCAGGGCTGCGTTTTGCTGGGTCACGCTATCCATTTGTATGATGGCATTGTTGATCTGGTCTATGCCGGCGGACTGCTCTTTGCTGGCGTTATTGATTTCATTCATGATGCTCGTCACTTTTGCGACGCTATCGACGATCTCGGACATGGTCGCACCAGCCTGATCGACGAGGCGCGCACCTTCCCCCACTTTATCGACTGAATCAGAAATAAGGGCCTTGATTTCTTTCGCCGCACTGGCCGATCTTTGCGCCAGGTTGCGCACTTCTGACGCAACCACCGCAAAGCCCCTGCCCTGCTCGCCTGCACGGGCCGCTTCAACAGCCGCATTCAAAGCCAGGATATTGGTCTGAAACGCAATACCATCAATAACGGCAATGATATCGACGATTTTATTCGATGAATCACTGATGGCACCCATAGTTGTCACGACTTGCGACACTACAGTGCCACCCTTGACGGCAGCGTCAGACGCTGCATGCGCCAACTGGTTCGCGTCACGGGCGTTTTGTGAATTCTGCTTCATGGTGCTGGTCAGTTCTTCCATGGAAGACGCGGTTTCTTCCAGCGACCCTGCTTGCGTCTCGGTGCGGGCAGACAAGTCCATATTGCCATTGGCGATATCAGTCGATGCACCGACGATGGTGTCTGTGCTGTTACGTACTTCGCTGACGATATTTACCAGGCCGTTGTTCATGTCTTTCAAAGCCTGCATGAGCCGCCCGGTTTCGTCTTCCGATTTGACATCGATATTGGTGGTCAGGTCACCGTCAGCCACGCTGCGTGCCAGATTCAGTGCATGCTGAATGGGCCGGGTGATGCCTACGGTCAGAAACCACGCACAGACACTCCCAAGAATAATGAACAGGATGATCAATGCGCTGATCAGCATGGAGCTGCTCTTGGCGATTGCATCGACTTCCTGGCTCAGGTCATCAACATCTTTTTTCTGGAACTCAAGAAAATCCAGTTCACTCTTTTGATAGGCATCCGACACGGGCATGAATTTTTCAAACAACTTTGCCGCTTCATCTGCCTTGCCGTCTTTTTTCAGCTTGGTGATCTCGTCGCGCAGGGCAATATATTGCTTGCGCACGGCGATGATATTGTCGAGCAGTTTTTTCTCTTCAGGGAAGGCGATATGCTCTTCCATGTATTTTTGAATTTCATTATTCCTGACTGTCGATGCCTTGGCATCGCCGGCAAAATATTCTGCCAGTGCATCGTCATTGCTCTTCACTATCGCCAGAGTACGCTTGAGCCCGGCCACGGTGATCCGGTACCATTCTTCGGTCATGCGCTCTTTTTTCAGCGGTTCCTGCATCATGGAACGGGTGCTGTCAGCAACCTCATGCAAACGCCACAAGCCTATCCCTGAGGATATCGTCGCCAGCAACATAACCAGACCAAAGCCGATGGCGAGACGCGTCCCTATGTTCAGATTCTGAATTTTCATTGCCTGTCTCCTGGATATTTTTATAATAAGGCATTGCAGAGCTGGGGTTGGTGCCGGATATTGCCCGGCCCAACCCCTCACTTGCTTTTCACCTTCAAATTTCATGTCTGGTGAAGCAAGCTTTCATTGTTTTACCTCTTTCAAGCATATTAGACAATTGCTATTTTGCAAGTCAACGATTGCAAAATACCATGAAAATGATATAGCTCAGCCCTCTTACATAGAGAAAACAGCTTGATAACAGCAGGCTGTTTTCATGATATCTTGACACTTATTTTTGATTCAGTCATTACATCCATGCCACACATCCACGCCATCCGTGCCGACATCACCAAACTGCAAGTCGATGCCATCGTCAATGCCGCCAATTCTTCCCTGCTGGGCGGTGGTGGCGTTGATGGGGCAATACACAGAGCTGCAGGACCGGAGCTGGTGCATGAATGCCGTCTGCTCGGTGGCTGTAAAACCGGAGAAGCAAAACTCACCAAGGGCTATCGTCTGCCCGCCAGTTTCATCATCCACACCGTGGGCCCGGTGTGGCGCAACGGGACCAACAATGAAGCTGGCCTGCTGGCCTCTTGCTACTACAACGCCATGCGCATTGCAGCAGAAAAACAGTTGAGCAGCATCGCCTTTCCCAGCATCAGCACCGGTATTTATGGCTACCCCATAGAACAGGCTGCTCGCATTGCGGTAAACTATGTGCGCTCAGCGCTGACCGACTACCCCGTGTTACAGGAAGTGATTTTCTGTTGCTTCTCGGATAGTGACCTCAAGATTTATGAGGCCATATTGGCTGAATCGGCTGAATCGGATGAATCGGATGAATCGGCTGAAACAGCAAACACGGCATCATGAAAATATACTGACCACAACCAACAAGGCTGAACCCATGTGCTACCTCATCTGCTTGATTACCCTGGCCTGTGCCAGCCAGTTGGCCCTGGCACTGGATTGCAGCAAGGCATCCAACACGCTTGAAATCAATGAGTGTGCATCCATAGAACAAAAGAAAGTGGAAGCGAAACTCAACGTCGTCTATCAGCGCGTGATGAAGTTCCTCGACAAACAGATTGCTGACGGCGATCTGGACAAGGCATCCAAGACCACGCTCATAGAAGCCCAACGCGCGTGGATCAAATTCCGTGAGGCGGATTGCAATGCCGTCTATCAATATCATATCGCCGGTACCATACGCAATGTCATGCACATAGGCTGTATGCAAACCCACACTGAGCGGCGCATCAAGGATCTGGAAGAATATGAAAAGAATTAAAACCTCTGCGCGTCGGTGTCGCCCTGCAACTCTGTGATGATTCGGTGATGATTCATTGATGAACAAGATTGACACGCCCACCGACATTGTTCGCTTAAGCAAAAAGAGACAGCGCAATGTTCAGGAGCAAAACAGGTTAAGCGAATATGGCTTGAGAACCACAGCCACCTATTGGCGCGCACATGCACTTCCCAAGGCCTTGCATGATGCCGGTCTTGCCCACGGTATAGACTGGGGCAATAGCATCATCATTGATCTTGTCGCTGATTTGCCGTGGATGCGAGACACAGTGATGGGCACAATATTGAGCCAGCAAGAAAAATTCATCGAGTTTGAAATTGAAACTAGCCAGCAACACCAGCTAATCAACTCCATAGAAGTCTGGCTTGATGTGACTGCGCAAGCCAATGTTCACAAACACAATCGCGGCACGGGCAGGGGTGCAGGTGCAATGGCCCTGGAGATACGCAGGCAGCTATGCGCGCCTGCCGGTTCGCCATCGGCTGATAGCAGCACAATAGAATCTGCTATCCCTGCTTTTTAGCGAGTACGTATACAGAGCAAAGACGCCCTGCAATCAACCTAAGGCCAAAAGCCAATACGACCACCAGCAATAAAGGTTTGCCCGGACCCCACATAGCACTAGCCATGCCCAGGGACAATGCCGAAGCAAAGCCCATATCAATCTCACTGAAGCGACGCTCAAGCACAGCTTGGCAGGATGGGCAGTCATAACTCACCCGCCGGACCAGTTTATACCAGCGATGTCTGGTAAACATGGGCGGGGTCAACTGCAAATCAGTACGGCATTGCGGGCAAAGATGGCGTTTGAGCATATTTGAATTGGCTAAATGACGCGTACCATGTGTTCGCGGTTTGGCAAGATCAGTTTGCCTGCATGGCTACAATTATACAATCCCAATTTGCCTGCCTGCCCTTGCTGCTATCATTCAGACAGCAGGCTGAGCAATTCGATCACTAGCCCGGTCGATTGTGTGGCAACGTCTGAGACATGAAAGATCACCAATAATGAGAGATGAAAAAATAAGATCAACTGAGCACAGAATAAAAACCGAAGCAGGCCAGCTGTATGCCTGTAGCTGGCAGCCGACAAATCATCAAGGCCATGACAACAAGTCGCCGATTTTGCTACTGCACGATTCCCTCGGTTGCGTAGCTTTATGGCGCAATTTCCCTGCCCTGCTGGCTGAGCACAGTGGCAGACAAGTTATCGCTTACGACAGGCTGGGCTTTGGACAATCGGATGCGCGTGACGATGTGCTGAGCCTGGATTTTATTGCGCAGGAAGCGGCAACTTCTTTGCCACTGCTGCAAAGCTACTTTGGCTTTAAACGTTTTGTGGTCATGGGGCATAGCGTAGGCGGTGGCATGGCGGTGCACTTTGCAGCACTTTACGCTGACATCTGCAATGCCCTGATCACCGAGTCTGCACAGGCCCTGGTCGAAGACAAAACACGGGCTGGCCTTATCGAAGCGCAACAGCAGTTCCAGCAGCCAGGCGCATTAGACCGCCTGCGCCGCTACCACGGTGACAAGGCAGCATGGGTGCTCAATGCCTGGATCAATACCTGGCTGTCATCCGCCTTCGCTAACTGGTCACTGCGCGATGTGCTGCCACAAGTAAGATGCCCTGCCCTGGTACTGCATGGTGAGCATGACGAATATGGTTCAAACCTGCACCCTGAGCAGATCGCAGGGCTGACAACTGGCCCTGCACAACTGGAGATCATCGCTGGCGCGCAACATGTGCCGCACAGGGAACAGGAAGACTGGGTGATAAAAAGAGTCTGCCAGTTCCTTGTCGGCTTAAAGTAAGTTCAGCAGCGCGTACTCATTCATGAGCAACCGCAACTCAACACCGTCGCCTAAAATTCATCCCACTGCTCATCTGGCTTACTCGCTGCCTTGGGTGCAGCCACCCTTGATGCTGGCCTGGTGACAGCAGTGACAGATCTGTTGGCGGGTTTTGGTCCAGTTGCACCCCTTGGTGAACTGGCCTGTGGTTTGCTGGTGGCTGCCTGGGCATCGTCGAGCTTGAACATGCTGATGATTTTCGACAGGTGTTCTGCCTGTTCCTGCAGGCTCTCAGCCGCAGCCGCAGCCTCTTCAACTAGGGCAGCGTTTTGCTGCGTCATTTCATCCATCTGGGTCACGGCGCGGTTGACTTCTTCTATGCCTGAGCTTTGTTCCTGGCTGGCGGCGGTGATCTCGCTCATGATGTCGGCGACCTGCTTGACCGAGGTGACGATCTCGCCCATGGTCTGCCCTGCTTCATCGACCAGACGAGAACCAGAGTCAACCTTGACGACAGAATCATCAATCAGGGTTTTGATTTCTTTGGCGGCAGTGGCTGAACGCTGCGCAAGGTTGCGCACTTCAGATGCTACCACAGCAAAGCCACGGCCTTGCTCACCGGCACGCGCCGCTTCTACTGCTGCATTCAACGCCAGGATATTGGTCTGGAAGGCAATGCCATCAATGACGCTGATGATATCCACGATCTTGCGTGAACTGTCCTTGATCGAATCCATCGTGGTGACGACTTGCGACACCACCTCACCGCCCTTGCCTGCCACGGTGGCGGCTGAAGCAGCGAGCTGGTTGGCCTGGCGTGCATTGTCGGCATTTTGCTTGACGGTAGAGGTCAGCTCTTCCATCGATGAGGCGGTTTCTTCAAGCGAGCTGGCCTGGCTTTCAGTGCGGGCAGACAGGTCAGCATTGCCCGCGGCAATCTCGCCAGAGGCCAGCCTGACCGAGCCGCTGGTTGCACGTATGTCTATCAGCACCGCCGCGATCTTATCGACAAAACGGTTGAAGGCCTCGCTGATCTGCGCCAATTCGTCCTTGCCATCGGCAGCCAGACGACGGGTCAGGTCGCCTTCGCCAGTCGCAATGTCTGCCATGGCATCGCGCACGAGCTCCAGTTTTTTCAGGGCCTGGGCTACCAGCGCTGTCAATATCAGAGCTGCCAGTGCGACGACGATGATGGCGGTGACGGCAGATGCGGTCAGCATGGCGGTCAGTGCCTGAGTGGCCTCTGCCCTGTCCAGCACGGTTGCCAGCAGCCAGTCAGTACCAGCGATTTTGGTGACGAACAGCATGCCTTCACGCCCGTTCAGGTGCACGGTGCTGCTGGTCTTGGAGGCTTCAGTCGCATTCAATACCTGGGTGGTCAGGCTGGCATCAAGATCGCTGAGTGGTTTCAGCGTCAACTTCTCATTAGGGTGGGCAATGATCTTGCCGCTGCCGTCGAGCAAAAACGCAAAGCTGGCTGGCGTAGGTTTGATCGAGCCTACATTGCTGGTCACCACGTCGAGCATGACATCGGCCGCGGCCACGGCGGTAATACTGCCCTTAGCGCCTATGGGGTCGGCAAAGGTCACCACCAGTTTGCCGGTACTGGCGCCGATATAGGGGGCGGTAATGATGGGGCCACCAGCTTCGCTGGCCTTGATATACCAGGGGCGTGCGGTAGGGTCATAGTCGGCCGCGCGTTTGCGGTCTTGGGAGAATACCGCATGCTTGTCGGCAAAACCGATATAGGCCATGTCAAACACACCGGCCTGCTCACCCGCCTTGAGTGCGCCCAGGGGTTCGGGCAATTCTGCCGCCAGCTTCAGCGAGGCGACTGCGGCCTGCTTGGACTTGACCCATTCGGTAATGGCTGTTGCATGGCTTTCAGACAGTTGCAGTAACTGGCTGTTGAGGGCGTCCATGGTGCGCGAGCGCGTGGTAAAGAAATTTGCCACCACCATGGCAAGCATGGCAATCACAACGATGGACACACAGATACTGATGAGCTTCCTGCGTAGCGACGAAAAAAACATACCGGTTCTCCAGTGATGACAAAAGACGGGATATTCTGTGGCAACAGCTTTTGCAGCATAGCACTGATTTTGTCATGCAGTCATCTGGCAAACCCGGCCTTCTGTTATAGCCAGACTGGAAATCATTTTTTCGGGAATCATGTTAACTAATTGCAACGACCATGGAATTGAGAAGAGCATGATGGTCACTTGCCTCTGTACGGCTGCGCATCAGTCTCAGCATTTAGTTGCAAATTGACGACGTTGCCCACAATTAATATGATTAATATCAATGGGCTGAACGCAATTGTTAAATATTTGCATGCATGTTGTTTTACCTATGGGTGCAGGCGTATTCTGGCGAGTCGCATCGCTGCCGCATGGCAACAAGTAATCATATTGCCATTACTTTGCACATGACAAGCTATTTGCAAGGTTTTGATTTCTGGCCCGGTGACTGGTATCTTCAGCTTCTCGCGGGCACGCGGCGTTTGCACATGCGTGGGTTGATGGCTTACTTCCGGCTTATTTTGGGCTTATATGTACGCTTATATGTGCGCCGATATCTGTACTTATTTACGGGCTAATGAAGTTTCATCTCGCGCCGTAATATGTTGCAACAATTTTTGGCAAAACTTGTCTGTTGAATACGCTATGCTTAAGCATGGCATCCCCTATCCTGGGCTTTGAATTGCAAGAATGAATGCGCTACTGACACCATTGCATGACAATTATGCGTCAAGAGAGACGGGGGATTTGCTCGCCCTGGGTATCAAGCCTGATCTGGCTGAACATGAGTATGCTGCGGTGGAATCGATACTGTCGGTACGTGGTGTGGATATCAATGCTTTCAGGGAACACCGCCAGCAATACCTGAAAAGTGCCGAGCAGCAAAAACCTGCTGATGACAAGCTGGCCTATATGTCACATCGCCTGGCCGCCCAGCTTATTGATGTGATAGGCATCGCCCTGCTACTGGCCATGCTGGGTTTGCTGATCACCGTCGCCCTGCCCAACCTGTTCAAGCAGACTAACCGGGCCATCCTGATATTGTGGTCGCTTTACCTCTTGTTCAAGGATGGCTTTGATGGGCAAAGCCTGGGCAAGCGCATTATGGGCATACGTGTGCTACAGCGTGACACTGAGCAGCCCTGTAACCTCACGCAATCCTTTGTGCGCAATATCCTGGCACTGACAGTGGTCGATTGGTTGTTCGCGCTGGGCAGCAAGCGACTGCGCCTCGGTGACATATTGGCTGGCACCAGAGTAGTCAAGGAATAAGCTGCTACCTGACTGGCCGCCCTTTTTGTAGCATTCCGCTGTCGCATCCCGCCATCACATCTCCCTGTACATCCCTCTGCACATTACAAAAAGTTCGTCACATCAAAGCCAACCAGGCTCAGGTTATTCACATTTTTCAATATCCCTACCAGCACGATTTCATCCGGCGTGATGTTGTTGACATCGAGCTGGTTGATCACATACCAGATGCTGGCGTCGCCTATGATGTCAGCGGTGATAACGACCATCTTGCTGGCAACAGTGGGGCCGGTAAACGCCTTGCCGGTACCAAACAAGGCAGCGATCTTTGTGGTGTCGAGCGCATTGCCCTGCACCGTCAGCACATCGCCATTGGCCCAGGCTTTTGGGGTAGTGGCTGCAGCATTGACAGCGGCAATCCTGGTGGTGCCGGTCTTGTTCAGGAAGGCAGAGAAATTCAATACATCACCCCCCTTACCTATGGTGAAATTGGTGATGGTATCCACACCATTAGCAACCGGGGTAATGCCAAAAGCATAGGTATCAACCCCTATGCCACCCTGCATGGTGTCGATACCGCCACCGCCAGTGAAGAAATTCGCGTAATTCGAACCTATCAGCAAATTATTCGCTTCATCGCCCTTGATAGTGGTGGTCACCGTCACCTTGCCTGCGGATGAGCCGGTGGTGGTGCCAGTGCTGCTGGCAGGCGCTGCAATCAGGCTAAGATCGACATAATCGACCTTCTTGATATCACCACTCAGCAAGGCCAGCGGTTTGCCGTCCAGCGTCAGCAAATCCTGGCCCAGATCTACCACCAGCGGCGTGGTCAGCGCGCCTTTGCCACTGAGCAGGTGGTTGGTTTCATTAAGCGGGATATCGATGTAATTGATCTGCAGATCAGACTTGACTGCATTGATGATATTGACAACCTTGCCGCCAGTGAATGAGGTATTGTCCAGCGTCACCGTCAGGTTCGCGACATTGTTGATACTGGCATTGGCCGTGGCCTTGCCGCTCAGGGTCAAGGTAGCGGTGGTATCGGTCGTCTTGACCAGGGTGCCAGTCAGGCCTGTGGGTACATTGGTGATCTTGCCCAGGGATGTGCCGACATTACCTTTGAAGGTGTCGCCAGTCAGGGTGAGGATAATGCTGCTGGTGATGCTGCCATCATTGAGCTGCTGTTCGACAAATGCCGGGGCTGAATAACTGATACTGCCTATGGTAGGTGTCACTTCAGACGCCTGCGCCACTTTCAAGACCAGTTGCTCGACATTGGTAGGGGCAGCAGCAGCCTCAGCCGCCGTTGGCATACGCCCTATCAGGGTGGTATACACCACGCTGGCATACACCTTGGTCGAGGCGGCTATCTTGAATTCTTGCGACTGGGCAAACTGATTGACGATTTCACCACGTGCCATGCCGTTGTTCATCTGCCCTACCCAGTAGTCGCGGCCTGCCGCATCGGCGCTGCGGCCAAGCACGTTCTGGTAAATCAGGTCGAGGAACTGGCTATTTGACAAGTTTGCACCGTATTTGCTGACAAACTCTTCTGATTGTGCAAACACCTGGGCAATCTGGCTATTGCTGCCGCCATTCCTGTGCACGCCCATCCAGAAGGTAAAACCATCGGTATCCGGTATGCGGTTGAAGGCAGCGAGGTAAAGCCGCACGATCTGCTCGGCAACCGGGCTATACTCAGGCGCAATCAAAAAACTGTATTCCACCCCGGCGCGGGTGAGCAAACCAGAATCAAGGCGGGACGCATACAAATCCACGGTCTGTTGATCGGGTTGTTTGTCCCAAAGTATCTGGAACAAGCCTGTGACGAATTCTTTATTGGTTTTGGCCATCGTTGCACCTGCATTTATTGCAGCAAATAATCATGGAGGAAACAGCAAGCATGCCCTGGTGGACTATAGCAGTTCACTACTTTACGGCAATCTTTCTCAAAGTTTCAGTGTTTTATCCAACTATCCAGCGTTGTTCACAATCCCATCATGCGAATCGGATAAACTCAGAGTTCTTGCCAGACGGAAAAACCCCTATTTATGCAGTATATGCCAAAAATTTTCGACGCAATTCATACAACAGGCAGTAAAAAACCCGCCAGTTCCCATTTTCCGTGCGCGTAATTGATAAAATACAAAGCATCCTGCAAGTCATTCACTAGTCAAACTAGTCAGCCCAGGCCCGGTAGCAAAAGCAGAAAGCAAGACATCATGAAAATAGCCGTCCTCTTCCCCACCCAGACAGAAGCCGCCCTGTTCCAGCGCGAAGGCATCATCACCATTGTCTCTGGTGTAGGGCTCACTGCGACTGCCCATGCAACCCTGCGGGCGATCTATGAATATGAACCCGACATGCTCATCATGGCGGGCATTGCCGGGGCTTACCCTCATTCCAGCTTCAAGATCGGTGACGTGGCGCTGATAGAAAGCGAAGTCGAAGGTGACCTCGGCTTTTTCACACCCGATGGTTTTACCCATCTCGCCCATCTGCCCATAGACATGGAATTTGAGCGCCGCCATACACTGAGCTGCCCCTTCATCCCCGCAGGCACAGAGTTCGCCAGGGCACGCAGCATGTCATTGAATGCTGCCATGGCCCACTATGTCGAAACCGAATTCGTCGATCTTGAAAACATGGAAGGTGCGGCCTTCTTCTATACCTGTTTGCAGGAAGACCAGCCCTTCCTGGAGTTGCGGGCGATATCCAACTTCGTCAATGTTGATAATGATGAATGGGACATGCAGGGTTCGATCAAGGCCATGACTGCGGCACTGCACCGCTTGCTGGATGATATACAGCACTAAAATAGCATTGAGCCACACTGAACCAGCACCAAGCCGACACAGAATCTATACTGAATTTTATGCACGGACCCGATCCCAAAAACCCTCACCCCATGCAGGGCTTCCCCCAGGTTTGCTATATCCAGAATACTGTCAGCAATCCTAATATCATCATCGGTGACTACACATACTATGATGACCCGGAAGATGCTGAAAACTTCGAGCGCAATGTGCTCTATCATTTCCCTTTCATCGGTGACAAGCTCATCATCGGCAAATTCTGTGCGCTGGCGCGGGGTGTCAAGTTCATCATGAACGGGGCCAACCACAATATGGCAGGTATCTCCACCTACCCTTTCCAGATTTTTGGCAATGGCTGGGAGAAAACACCGATGGATCTTGAGTCCCTGCCCTACAAGGGTGACACCATCATCGGCAACGATGTCTGGATAGGGTATGAAGCCCTCATCATGCCGGGTGTGAAGATAGGCAATGGCGCCATCATCTCTTCGCGTTCCGTGGTGGTTGCCGATGTGCCAGCCTATACCATCGTCGGTGGCAATCCCGCCAAACCCATACGCCAGCGCTTTAGCGACGATGTCATCGATACCCTGGAGCAGATCGCCTGGTGGAACTGGCCGGTAGAAAAAATCAGCCGCTACATCAGCGTGATTATTGCGGGCGATATAGGCGCACTCAAAGCCAGCGCCCTCACTGAATAGCCGTATTCATTTCAATTTACTTCTTATCCATACATGAAAATTACTGACATCCCTTTTGGCACGACAGACTGGTCTGCCATAGAAAAAACCGAGCATCCCGGCATCACTGGCAAGGCCTATTGGCGTACCTGCAAGTTTGGCGATATCCGTGTGCGCATGGTCGAATACACAGCCGGCTACCTGGCTGACCACTGGTGCAGCAAGGGGCATATCCTGCTCTGCCTCGAAGGTGAAATGCAAACCGAACTGGATGATGGCCGCGTGCTGACCCTGAAGGCAGGCATGAGTTACCAGGTGGCTGACGGCGCAGAGGCACATCGCTCATCGACGGCAAGCGGAGCAAAGCTGTTTATCGTCGATTAAGCTCAGGGGCCTTGCGATGCGCTATCCGGCATGTCCCGGCTGCCCCGCATGTTATAGTCGCCAGCAGGATAAATTCCATCTATAAAAACATCATAGGGAACAATAATGAAAAAAAAACTCGCCTCCACCTTGTTCAGCAGCATGCTGTGCAGCCTCATGCTGGCCAACAGCCCGGTAGTACAGGCAGCGACAGCAGCAGAGCATGCCAAAGAGATCGTCGCCATCAAGGCCGGCCGCCTGCTTGATGTTGAGAGCGGCAAGGTCTTGCGTGACCAGCTCATCGTTATCGAAGGCGAGCGCATTATTGCCATCAGCCCTATCGCGGGCACACCTGTTCCTGCTTCTGCAAAACTCATTGACCTGTCCAAATCGACCGTCTTGCCTGGTCTCATCGATGCCCATACCCACCTGACCAGCAACCCGCACCTGCATGGCTACAGCTCTTTGGGGACATCGACAATACGCTCCGCCCTGTATGGCGTACGGGCCGCACGCGATACCCTGCGCGCCGGCTTCACCACCGTGCGCGACGTTGGCTCTGAAGGTTTTTCTGACGTTGCCCTGCGCGATGCCATCAATGATGGCGACTTCCCCGGCCCGCGCATCATGGCGGCTGGCTATGCGATAGGCATCAAGGGTGGCCATTGCGACAACAACCTGCTGCCGCCCGACTACAATGACACCGGCAAGGGCGTGGCTGACGGCCCCTGGGCAGCGCGCACCAAGGTGCGTGAAATGGCCAAGTATGGTGCCGATGTCATCAAAATCTGCGCCACTGGCGGCGTATTATCCAAAGGTGACTCCCCTGGAGCCCAACAATACACACTCGAAGAAATGCAGGCCATCGTGCAGGAAGCCCACAAGCTGGGCCGCAAGGTCGCCGCCCATGCCCACGGTGCCAGCGGCATTGCTGACGCCATCCGCGCAGGGGTCGATTCTGTCGAGCACAGCAGCCTGATTGATGAAGAAGGCATCAAACTCGCCAAAGAACATGGCACATGGCTGGTCATGGACATTTATAATGACGACTATATTCTTGGTGAGGGCGAAAAAGCAGGTTTTTTGCCAGAATCCCTCGCCAAGGAAAAAGAGATAGGCCAAAAACAGCGTGATAACTTCCGCGCAGCCCTGCAAGGCGGTGCCCGTATGGCCTTTGGTTCAGACGCTGGCGTCTATCCGCATGGTGACAATGGCAAGCAATTTTATTACATGGTCAAGTATGGCATGACACCCATGCAGGCGATACAGGCAGCCACCATCAGTGCCGCAGATTTGCTGGGCCTGAAAGAAAAAGTCGGCAGCATCAAGGTCGGCAAGTTTGCCGATATCATCGCCGTTGATGCAGACCCGCTGGCAGATGTCACGAGCCTGACGAAAGTGAACTTCGTCATGAAGAGCGGCAAGGTTTACAAGTAATTTTTTTAAGTCAAGACCTCTCAACACCGAGGCACAGAGATGCAGAAAAGATCAGAAGAAAAACACAAACTGTGATTCTTCATTTTAATTTGCATCTCTTTTTTAGAAAGCAGCAATGAATCAAAAACTCAGCATAGATGAATACGACGCACTGGAGCAATTAAGCAAGCTGCCGCGCAACACCAAACCAAATGCCTGCATCAGCCGCAACGCCAAGCGCCTGTGTGGCATCAAGTTCATGACTTACCGCAAAGACGGCACGCTGGAACTGACCGATGCAGGCAGGCAAACCCTGTTCATCAAACAATGCATAGACGGCCTGCGTGCGATTGCCAATGACCCGGACACCCCCCTCCCCGGCCCGGTAGCCACCTTCCTCGGCAAGAAAGCCCACGTAGCAGTCGATGCCGAAACCGGCAAAATGGTAATCACCCAGCGTGGTATTGAATGCCTGGCGGATATTGATGCGCAGATGGTGCAGGGGAATAAGTAAGCGGCGAAATGAACGTCAGGCTTTGCAACGCATTTTAGGCAGATACACATGCGTACGATTACGCTTGCGCTAATCGTACCTACCTGAGCTAGGTTTCTTTCCTGCCATGCTTCATTATTGAATCATTGGTTAACACAAAGTTGGAACACCCGAGTATTTAAGTCTTGGCATCTCTGACAACTCCTGAAGATAGAGTTGAACAACTTGATTATCTCCCAGCACGCCTGATTCTGGTTCGTTACTGAGCAAGGTCAGATGATAGAAACCATCATCAATATCGATCATCTGCTCATGAGGACACTCTGCATCCCAGTTTAACAAATCAAAAAGATCTCTGATGCACAATGTACGATCACGCACTTCTACACCCAGCCTTAGCTTAAAGATGTGCTGCTCTAGTGTAGTTTGTTCTGGGTAACCTCTGAATATCTCAAGAAAGAAGCGACCAGACGTCCCAGTGCTTACGCCAATAATACGACCGTCGGTCGCTTGTTTTTCAATTACGACTGGATCAGAAAAAGTTGTTTCAAAATAGTCTTCACCATGTTTAATGGATGCTGTGGAGAATGGCGAATAAAATATAAACCCGAATCCTGCCACGTCCAGACATATCTTTTTTATTGCGTTTACCAATATTTCCCTCGCTCTTTTTTGTTACCCAATATTGCCGCCACAATCCCATTACCCTGACAGTCGCGGAATTTGTCTAAGCGTTTTCACGCCACAGACAAACCACGCAAGGCCGATAACACAGCAGCCCATAGATACGAGCAGTCCGCGTAATCGTAGGTATGTTATACGTCGGATGCCCTCATTGTCATTTGATATATTTCAACAAAATCCGGCGCATTGCCCTGCTGAATTCAACAAAATAAGTATCACGCTTTTCAAAGTATCCGAGATAAATAAACATGCGTACGATTACGCTTGCGCTAATCGCACCTACGCGAGCTGACAATCGCCGTCTTTAAATAGGGTAACTATCGGGTAACTGTCAGATCAGGGCGCGACTACTACACTTTATGGTTTTGCGTCCAAAATTTCTATCTTGAAATTTCGTCCATTAGACGCCACCCCCCATCCGATTTTGCTTGCATCTGAAATGTCTTTAAGCGGTGTACGCTCCTGCTTATATATTTTCGCTTCAAATGTACCAGTTGGCAAAGGGACTTTAATGATGGGTGAGAATTCCAAATAATCACTTCTGATCTTGCTATTAAGATCTAAAGTTCTTTGGGGTGTCCTTATATACATGTTGAAAGTAGTTGTATCAACTGCTGGTACAGCATATTTTAATAGAACCTTAATTGTTTCATAAGGAGTATAACTTTTTGGATAGTCTAAAATATCTAATGTCGGTAATTTAAAACTATGCTCCATAGTCTTATTTGGATTTCGAACTAGCTTGAACGTCAATATCCCCTCTGTTACGGGAATATTTCCAACGTAAGAGTAAGTCCCCGTTGAACCCTGCTCTCCTTTCAATTCAATACCATTTACAGTGATTACACCCACTGACGACAACTTGACAGATTTTTTTGTCTCATGAAACCAAAAACCCGCCCGAACAAAGGTAAATTCTTGCCCATCAGTATGCGTCATTGTATAGATAGGCATGATCTCGGTTTCAGCGTCGTCAATCACCCAGGATTGAGCATTTGAATTACTCATGATCCCCAAAGAGCCCGCTAAAACCATTCCAATATAGATACCAATATCTCGTCGTTTCATTTATCTAATCATCTCTATCTGAGTTTTTCAATTCTGTGCATGCAAACTCTATGTCACCGGTTTCGATTAAGCTTGCAATGGTTTTCTGAATAGTCGCTTCATCAAGTGACTCAACGACTATCATGTCTGCTGCCCATATATAAGTGCCATTTGCACACTCTCCAGTAGTGCGGTACTTATCTAAAAGATACGTCAAATTACGAAGTGTAAAAAGAGTCGCCGTAAATTTTCGGCCATCAAGCAAATCAATTTGAACGTCAATATTTTCGTCTGCAGCAGATGAAATCTTATCGATAGCGTGGACTTTTATAGAAAAATTCTTCATCTATTTTTCTTGAATCCAGTCATGCATTGCGACATCTCAGAACCTGACAGTCGCGGAATTTGGCTATGATTTTTTTCACACTCCCGACAAATCACGCAAGGCCGATAACATCGCAGGCCATGCATTACTTTGCGGATCAATCACAGCGAAATGCCCGGCGTCAGGCAGCAGTACCAATTGCGTTTTGGGGAAAGCCTTGCAATAAGCTTCAGGCACAACCGGTGGCACAACTTTATCGAGACTACCTTGCAGCACCGTCACTGGTACCGCAGGTGCGGGTAATTGCATGGGGTCGGCGTCCGGGCGTTCAGCCGGATTTTTGCCTAGAAACTTCAACACGGCACCATCACCCAGTTTCAAATCATAGGCCATGCGCAGGTCGGCGGCGGGTGCCAGGGCAAGTACACCGGCGAGTGCGGGCGTGGCACATTTGACGGCGGCCCACAACACGAGATGTCCGCCGGCAGAATGCCCGGCCAATATGATCTTGCCGTTGTGTCGCGCCACCTGGTGCGGCAGCATTTCTATCGCGCTGGCGATATCTTCGAGGCTGGCGTCAGGATTGCCGGGGATGCGGCGATATTCTGGTGTGACTACCGTCCAGCCTTCAGCGGCCAGTGCGCTGGACATCGCCTCGGTATGCTGCCTGTCATATTCTGGTTTCCAGAAACCACCGTGTATCAACATTACCAGTGGACGCCGTGCGCCGTCACTGCCATAACGTATATCGGCTACCTGGTCGGCGTGACTGCCATAGATCAGGTTGTGATCAGGTGGAGTACCTTTGCGGGTCAGGATGGAGAGGTCTTCTGTCATATTGTTTCCTGCAATGATTTACGTAGAACGGGAGAAGTGCAATGCGCTCATTGTACCTGCCACTGGCTGTCATTCTCAGTAGGAGCGGCTTCAGCCGCGAAAACTCTACACACAAAGCTGTTCGCGGCTGAAGCCGCTCCTGCGTGAATGCTACAAGCTATCTATTTTTGCCCTGCGCCCCAGCACAAACGCCAGCAAGATTCCCAGAGCAGACAAGCCCAGAGCACCGAGGTTGCCGATGAAGATGTATGGCGTCATGCCAGTATAGCCCTGCACGTTTGCGGCCAGCACGGCGCGGGTATTCTCGGGCAATAACTGCTCGACCACGCCACCAGGTACGATGACTGCGGTGGCCCCGGTGTTGGTTGCGCGTAGCATGGGGCGACCTGTTTCGAGTACGCGCATTTGTGATATCTGCAAATGCTGGGGGATCGCAAAAGAATTCCCATACCAGGCCAGGTTGGATGCGTTCAGCAAGATGCTGGCAACCGGCTGGCCTGCAGCATGTTGGGCTGACAGTTGCGCGGCAATTTCTTCACCGAACAAATCTTCATAGCAGATATTTGGCATGACCCATTGACCTGAGACTTTCATCGCAGGTTGTATCGGGCCAGAGGTGGAGAACTCGCCCATGGGGATGGACATCATGTTCACAAACCAGCGGAAACCCGGCGGGATGAATTCGCCAAAAGGTACGAGATGGTGTTTGTCGTAACGGTAAGGCTGGGCATACTGGCGCGACATGCCGAGTACGCTGTTTGAATACTTGTCGCCACCATCATGCACACCGACACCGAGGATGACGGTGCTGGCACTGTCCTGGGCAAAGGTATTGAGAATGGGCAGATAGTCTGGCGGCAGTTGCGAAGTCAGCATGGGCAGCGCTGTCTCAGGCGTGACGATGAGATCCGCCGGGGTTTGCGTAATCATGTCGTGGTACAGCGCCAGTGAGTCGTTCAGGTGTTCCTGGCTGAACTTCATGTCTTGCGCGACATTGCCCTGCAACAGGCGCACCTGTATGGGCTGGCCTTGTGGCCTGGTCCAGCTGATTTGTTGCAGGCCAAAGCCAGTAGCAAATACCAGCACGATCAGGGCAGGTAAGGTTATTTTTTGCTGGCGGCTACCAGCACTTACCAGTAACAGGGCGAGCGCCCCGGCCAGCAGGGCATTGATCCAGCACAGGCCGAGCACGCCGATGACAGGGGCAAAACCGGCGAGCGGACTATGGGTGTGGGCATAGCCTGAGATAGTCCAGGGAAAGCCTGTCAGGAAGCAGATGCGCAGCCATTCAGCCACGGTGAATAAAGCAGGCAAGACCAGCAAGCCGGCGACGGTCGCCGAAATCTTCCAGCGTTGTTGCAACCAGCGTGTGCCCCAGGCAGCCGCCGCCAGGTAAACGGACAACGCGCCAGTCAGGAACATCAACGCCAGCAAAGACAAGACACCGGGCAAGCCGCCAAACACCGTCATCGCATATATCAGCCAGCTGGTGCTGGCAGTCAGCCAGCCGAGGCCATAGGCCCAGGCCAGCCAGCCTGCGCGTTTGCGGCTGATGGCGGTATCGCCTTCACGCAAAACCTGGCTGAACAAGAGTGCCAGGCTGAGTATCTGTACCGGCCAGAAATGGAAGGGGGCAAACGACAATACATTCAGCCCCCCTGCTACCAGTGCCAGCAGGAAGGATGAGCGTACTGAAAGGGAAGACAATAAAGACCGCACAGCCTTAATCATCGGACCGCACGGTAGGTCGCTGCTCTACCAGCAGCATCTGCACTTCACGCGCATCAGCACGCAAGACTTCAAAGTAGAGGTTGCCTATGGAAAATTCATCGCCCATGTGCGGCAACTCGCCCATGTAATCAGCCACATAAGCACCTATGGTTTCGACATGGTCAGAACCCAGCGTTGTACCCAGGGTGTTATTGAACTGTTCGAGGTCGGTCAGGCCCTTGATGCGCCAGCGCTTGCCATTACCCTTGCTTTCCAGCGCCAGGATATTGCCTTCTTCTTCTTCAAAGTCGTATTCGTCTTCGATGTCGCCAACGATTTGTTCGAGCACGTCTTCAATCGTAATCAGGCCGGAGACACCGCCGTATTCATCCACCACCATGGCAATATGATTACGGTTGGCACGAAAATCTCGCAGCAAGATATTCAGGCGCTTGGATTCAGGGATATAGATGACGGGACGCAGCATGTCACGCACATCAAAAGCGTCAGAGGCGTAGTAGCGCAGCAAATCCTTGGCGAGCAGGATACCAACCACCTTGTCACGGTCACCATCGACCGCAGGAAAGCGGGAATGCGCTGTCTCCAGCACTTCTGGCATCCATTCTTCTATGGGGTTGGAAATGTCGATGACGTCCATTTGCGCGCGCGGCACCATGATATCGCGTGCGCACAAGTCGGATACCTGGAACACGCCTTCTATCATTGCCAGTGCATCGGCATCAATGAGGTTGCGTTCTTGCGCATCGTGCAATACTTCAAGCAGCTCTGCGCGGTTTTCAGGTTCAGGAGAAATCAGGGCGGTCAATCGTTCAAACAATGACCTGTGTGGTTTAAGGTCAGATGGTCTGACCTTACTAGAGTGCTCTTGCATAATAGGCGTAACGCCGTTGTTTCAATCCTACAGAATACAACAAATGGCGGCTGTTTCCCAAATTTTGACATGGGCAGTTACAAAAACTATAGCAAAACATGCGCAAGCGCAGACCAAAACCCGCGGAAAACACCATTTGTCATCCCGCCGTCATATTTGGCGGCCTGGCTGTGGATCAAGTTTCAGGCATACCGGGCGACTGGCAAACTAGCTGACGTGGTACAAAAACATCAATTAATCCAATGATAATAAAAGATTAAAAAATCAATTGCCTTTGGTTTTTCGACAACTTATGCTGGTGGTTGACAAAGCACTATCTCAAGTACAAGCGCTAGCGCCATCCACGCCTGCACAAAACCAGCCCATCCTGCAAACGCTGGCGCTGGTAATTGCACTGACATTGAAATATCAGCAGTAATAGAAGCGGCAGAAGTGGTACATGCAGCAACAGCCAATTACCAATGGAGAGTATCCATGTCAGCAATCATCCAGGCCATCTTTATCAATCCACCCATGGCAATTGCCCGCCTGGGTGGCAGCAGTACGCCGCAAGAAGCTTTCCAGTGGATACAAAATCCAGCACCGCGCGCCAATGCAGAAACTGTGATTGCCCCCGACTGGTCATTGCGCATCTTGCCCGACAGTTCGGTCGAGCCGTATATGCCAACAGAAATCAGCCTGCGTGATGGGGAACTGATCAGGCCCGTTGCGCCCTTCTTTGAAATCTGGGCAAGAATGGGCGAGCCCGGCTCGGCAGAAAGCAGCTGGACAGATGCACCGCTGACCCCAGCCCTGTTGAAGCGCTTCAAGATACCGCTTGCCAACTTGTCGCTGGAAGTGAATGCGCAAAACCACAAGGCGGCCCGGCGCGCCTCCAACCTGCTGTTACGCTTTGGCACCTATCCACCTGTAGTAGTAAGGGCAGACAATCATGCCAACACCCCTTTGCTGGCCGTCAGCCCGCCCGCAGCAACCAATCCCATGATACCGACGGGGCGCAATATCCCGCTGGGCAGCATACAGTTCTTGCTCAGCAAACCCCAACTCAGCATTGGCCAACCCTGGCTGGCAGCAGTCAATGTAGAAGTATTGCGTTTTCGCTTTACCCCGGCGCGGGGCCGCGTATATGGCCCGCCAGATACCAGCCAGGATCACCAACCACCCACGGGTGCCCCGTCACCACCGGTACTGGAGCCTTTCAACTTCCTCAACCCTGATGCAGGCTGGCGCGGTACCACGGGCACGCAGGCATCTATCGTCAGCCCTTGGGATACCTATGATGGCGCCGATGATGGCAACGACAATGATGCCAATGACGAGCTGTCGCTAGGTGTCGTCGATGATACCTGCGAAGCCAGGGTCAAAGCCACTTTGCGCTTCCCCGGTGCGGCTGGGCGAACCATCAGCACCACAGCCAATGTCTTTGTCGCCCCACCTGATTTTGCGCCGGACCGTCGGCCTTTCCTGTCCATGGCGGACGAGATCAATGACCGCAGTGCCGACATCGCCCAGCGTAATGCCGCCATGAGCACAGCCGAGCGCGAGCGCTGGGTAGAAGACCTGTTCGAGCGCGCTTATGAAACCCTGAGCCTGCTCAACATTGATTATTACCGTGAGCTGCGGGCCATGCGCTTGCCCGCCGGTGCACGGCGTCCCCAGCCCATCCCCGGTGACAGCATGCGCCTGCCGCTCAGGGCATTTGGTGCCAGTGATCCTTTGCGTAATCCCGATTTCGCGCTATCCAATGGCAATGCCGATGATCCTCTGCCACTGACCAGCCATGCTCGCTCGCGCCACCGCTACCTGTCTGACTTGCAGGCCCTGCATGATTTTGTGCAGTTGCACCCCAACCGGCTGAAAGAACTGATACGCCAGAGTTTTCACCTGAGATCACCAGAAACAGCCAACGCCACCAGCATGCAAATGCCGCCACTGATGCGCAACTCGAATGCCCTGCCGCTGACGCTGAGTACCTGGCAATATGATCTGTTGATGAGCTGGGTGGATGCAATCGTCCGGACCCCCGTCACCTCACCGCTGGGTCGTTCTGCGATTGTCGCCAGGCGGGCGGATGAGAGGTTGGATGAAATCCTCGCTGGCATGGGTACCGCTGCGCCTGGTGGCCAGCCATGAGTCTGTTACCGCTCCCGTCTGCGGCGCAGGCCCCAGGCAGTTATCGCTTCAGGTCCAGCCTGGGTCAGCATTTGCTGGTGGTACAGCACAGCCAGATTTATGACCTGCCAGAACAGGAAACTGATGCTGATATCAGCCTCGATCACGCCCTCAGCCAGATGCTGGCACGCACTCTGGACAATGAAGTCAGCCTCGACGCACTAAGCCTGCCTACCGTGCAAAGCCTGTCGCTGAACGTCAGTTCCAGTTGCAACCTCGGTTGCAGTTATTGCTATGCCAGCCAGGGTAATTTTGAGGGCAAGCAAAGCAAGGGCATGGACTGGGAACAGGCACGCAACAGCATAGACCGCCTGCTGGCAGGCGCCAATCCACAAGCGCTGCTGACCCTGGGCTTCATAGGCGGCGAGCCCTTTGTCAATCGCGCCCTGATACATCAATGCGTGCATTATAGTACTGAGCTGGCACAACAGCGACAACTGGACTTGCGCTATTCCGTCACCACCAATGGCACCTTGTTGCGCCCTGAAGACCACGAGCTATTGCGACAACACCGCTTTGCAGTCACCGTCAGCATTGATGGCGGCAGCGTCGTTCAGAACCGCCAACGTCCCATGCTCAATGGCAAGCGCGATTCTTTTGCTGCAGTCATCGAACACTGCCAGCCTTTGCTAGACCAACCCGGCATGTGCAAACTCGCGGCCCGCGCTACTGCCAACAGCCTCTCGCTTGACCTGGCCCAGCAGTTTGATGCCATTGCTGCACTGGGCTTTCAGGACATAGGCTTTTCACCTTTGCGCAGCAGTTCAGCACTGGCATTGCAGGAGCAAGACTGGCCAGTATATGAGCAAGCGATGGTCAGCCTGGCCAGCAGTGAATTGCAACGCGCCTTGCAGGGGCAGCAAATACGCCTGAGTAATTTCGCCACGGCCTTGAAGCAATTGCATGTCGGTGCCAGCAGCCCTTACCCCTGCGGTGCAGGTGGTGGCTATTTTTCTGTTGCCAGCAATGGCGACTGGTATGCCTGCCACCGTGCGATTGGCAATCATGATTACAGGCTGGGTGACAGGCACACGCTGGACGCGCCCAAACGCCTGCAATTTTTGCAGGAGCGCCACGTCCATGCCCAGACCGATTGCCACACTTGCTGGGCACGCTACCTGTGTTCTGGCGGCTGCCATCAGGAAAAAGCCAGCCGCAGCCAGGCCTCTTGCGATTACATCCGTCAGTGGCTGACTTTTTGCCTGCAGTCGTATTGTGAACTCAGTCAGGCCAGGCCGGATTATTTTACCCATTGCTTGCCGTCCTCACATGCCAGCAAACCAGCATAAGCTGGAACTTAAGGAACTTAAGGAACATAAGGAACTTAAAGAACACAAGGAATATAAAATGAGCCTTCCCGACATCATCAAACTGGTCCCACGCAATGCTGCGGCCTTGCGCCGTGCGCAGACTGCCGACAGCGCCATCAAACCTGTTGCTGGCAATCCCGTCTCTACCCGCCTGGAGTCTGGCGTCGGCAATTGCTACCCAGGCCTGGAAGCTGATTTGCGCAATCTGGAAAGACGTTTTTTTCCCTTCCTTGAAGTCGATATTGCCGATACAGAAATACGCATCGTGGCTGTCGATAGCGCTGGACTCACGGCAGCTGCCCTACCCGATGCAGACGCACAAAAATACCGCGACCTGGCGCTGGGTATCAGCCAGAATCAACCCTGCATCATTAGCAGGATCAACGGCAATTTCGGGCCCTTTGGCAATCATGATCTGAACATCGCTCAACTGAGCCCGCCAGGCGCAGCTAGCACTAGCACTAATACAAGCGCCAGCACTGCCCCCCCGGACGCCTGGACTGCAATACGCCTGCTGCCAGAAAATACTGCCATCAGCCTGACGATACGGCTGGGCACACGCAGCATCAGACTGGAGGGCAGGCGCTCCGCCTACCTGAGTGGCACAGGCAGCCTGGCAGCCATGTTTGAACCTGGTGAGCTCACTCAATCCCTGTGCAGCCCCTGGACCCATGATTTTCGCGATTGTGGTTGCTTTTACTGGGCCAGCAATCATCCCGACATTGCCCAGCCACCGACACCAGATGCCAGTGAGCCCGGTGTGCCCTGGCTGGCAGCAGTACCATGGGAGAGGCTGGACCGCAGCATAGGCAGCACACCACCCTCACCCGCCAATACAACTACCCCGGAAGAACTGGGCCATTATGCAATCAACCATCAGTGGCAAAGCCTGAACTTTGTGCTGGAAGGCCGCGAAACCATACGCCCCTACAAGCCAGGCAAGTTCACTGCACTCCCACTGGCATCACGGGAAGAATTACAGTTATACCTGCGCTATGCCGCCGGGCTGGAACTGGCAGCGATACAGGAATACCTGTCGGCAGCCTATTCGTTGCGAAGCCCGGCCAGCCTGCCAGCAGGCAGCTTGCGCAACCGGGTCACAGCCAGCTTTGCTGAACTGATGCGTATCGCCTATGGAGAAATGCGCCACCTGCGTGCCGTCAATAATGTGCTGCAAGCGCTGAACGGCCCGGCCTATACACCTGCCTTACAAGTCGCCAAAACGATACCTGATGCCGCTGGCAATCAGCGCCCGCCACGTGCAAGGATACTTGACCCACAAGCCCTTCTGGATTTTCTGGCGCTGGAGCAAGCCAACAGAGGTGCTGACGAATTATATGCACGCATCTATGCCACCCTGCGCCAGCCTGGCTTTGGCAGCGATGCCGACTGCCAGAGCATACGTTACATCATGGCCGAGGGGCAGGACCACTTTGAAACCTTTGAGAACATGCAGGTTTGGTTAAGAGACTTCCAGCCCGGCCAGTATCTGCACCAGTCCCTGGTACAGGCACCGGCCAGCAACAGCAGCTACCAGGCACTGCAAAATGCCTATCGCAAACTGCTGGAAAAACTGTACGCCGGTTATCAGGCCGGCATGCCGCAGGGCGCGATGGATATCAACACTGCGCGTGGAGACATGGTGGCTGCGAATGGTTTTGGCAATGTTGCCAGGGCGGTCATCAATGCGGGTTTTTTGCTGTCTTTTGATACCATCAGTGACCCACGCTTCGCCCCTGTTGCACCGCCACCCGGCTTATGAAGCATTACCGTGTTGCCGTGCTGGGCAATGGCCCGGTGGGCATACTGGCTGCCTTGCACGCGGCCAGGCAAGGTCATCGCCCTGTATTGCTACTGGCAGCAGAACCACCACCCAATGTTGATGTTGAAGGTGGCTACCGTATTGAGGCTGTCCCCGTCAGCCTGCTGGCATTGCTGCTCGAATATGGCATTCACCCCCACCTGATCGGCGCCGGGCAAACGCATGCTGTCAGGCAGATACAGTGGGATAGCAAAACCTGCATGTCCCTGCCCACACCCAGGACCGTACACATCCACCGCCCGGCACTGGAGCAGGCCCTGTGGCAAAAGTTACTACAGGAGCCGCGTATCCACCTGCATCTGGGCGAGCAAAGCCTGCAATTGCACGATGCCGGTGCCAATGGCGCTGATAGTATCAATGGCGACAATCCTAACAACTGGCACGCCGACCTGTTGGTTGATGCCAGTGGCCGCGCCGCCAGGACTGCCAGCAGCATAGACAAATCACAGCAGCCCTGGGTAGCCCGCCTGTTCACACTGGCTGGCAACACAAGGCCGTCCGGAAGTTTTCAATCTCATTTCCATTCTCACTTCAAGCTGGCAGCGCTGCCCGAGGGTTATGTGTATAGCCTGGCTACGCCCGAGGTACAAAATGTGGTTTTTGTAGGGCGCGGCAAGGCAGTCAAAGGCAGTGCAGAAGAATTGCAGCAACTCTTGCAGAGCACTCAGGCTGACTGGGTGCTGCAAAGCTTGCCTCAGTTGACAGAGTTTCATAGCGGCATGGCTCACCCAGTGTCGCTGCAATGGGCGGCATCTGAGCGTAGCGTGCTGATCGGTGATGCAGCGCTGGCGCGTGACATCCTGTCGTCCCAGGGTTTGTCCTGCGGCCTGTCAGAAGCACTGTGTGCAGCTGATCTGGGCACGCCACAGGCCAGGGCAAATTTCCAGCAAAGGCAAACACAACAACGGCAGTTGCATGCGACGGCATTGCTGAACCAGATCAGGAGCTGCCTGTATGGCATGGAGAGCGCCTGGCAAGACTATGCGCAATTTATTATGCGGGCACGCACATAAACCGCCAAGACTGTCAGTTTCAACACTGTTTAAATCGCCGGGGATCAACTAGTATCAGGGCATGGAAAACAATCTCTACAACCTCGACAACATCGACAACATCGACAACATCGATAACATCGATAACATAGACAACAAGGAGTCACCGTGTATCTCATCGCCAACATACTGACCGGCATCGTCGCCGCCCTGCATATCTACTTCCTCGTACTGGAAATGTTCCTGTGGGATAAGCCCATGGGTTTGCGCACTTTCAAGAACACACCCGAGAAGGCAGAGATCACCAAGGTGCTGGCCGCCAACCAGGGTTTATACAATGGCTTTTTGGCCGCAGGTCTGGTCTGGGGTTTGCTGATGGGTGGCCATGAAGGTTTTCATGTGAAGATTTTCTTCCTGACCTGTGTCATCGTGGCCGGTGCCTATGGTGCCTATTCCGTCAGCCGCCGCATCCTCTACATACAGGCGGCACCAGCCTTGCTGGCTTTAGTGCTGCTGCACTTCTAAATCACGCTTGCGGCACATCGACGATCTCTTCCGAATCATGAAAGCGGGTGTAGTGGATGTGCTGGACATTGTCTGAATCGCGGCTGTTTTCAAATACATCGACATAGCGGTGGTTCCAGTGTATCTGGCTGCAAGGGTAATAGTGGCGCGCCCTTTGCGGCTGGTTGGTAGTGTCATCGACCCCTTCTATACTCAGTATCAGCGAAGCCCTGCATGCGTGCAGAGCCGCTTCATCCATGCCAAACAGTGGGCTGCTTTCATCAATGACATGGATGACTGTCCAGCCCAGAATGAAGATGGGATGCTGCTCACGCTCCAGCTTCATGTCAGTGATCTTGCGAAAACTGCCCATATTGGCCGTGCTTTCATCCCGCATCAGGCGTAGTTTGGCGGTCGCCTCACTGATGATGTTCATGCGCGCATTAGCCAGGCGTATCAGCAAGACCCGCTTGCCATCCATGATGTGACTGACAGGGTGATTCGCAAAAATAATGCTGGAACGCGGACGTGAAAAGCGTGCAAACATGACACCGGTAATCAGGGCCACACTGGCCATGCCGATAAAAATCTCCAGCGTGGCAATGCTGTGGCCATATATTGTCTGCGGGTGCATGTCGCCATAACCCACAGTCGCCAGCGTTTCCACACTAAAGAAAAACGCTCCCAAGAAACCATTAGGATGCAGATTGCCTATCGGGTTATCGCCCAGCATGAACAGCGAGGCAAAGCACAGGTTCAACACCAGGAACACCACACCCACACCAGCAAAAAACACCGGCCAGCTTGAGGTCATTGCATAGTAATAAATATCTTGCCAGAACTGCGTACGCAAACCATAGGCAACGACAGAACGGCCACCCATGCTGATACTGCGGCCATGCGGTTTTTGTTGGGTCATGTTGGAGGGCTTTCGAATATTGTGGATATTTGATCGTTCACTTGTCGGCGCAAAAACTGGTCACTCGTTCCTTTTCAAGGGGAGATTTGTGGGAATTCGCAAAGCGCAGCTTTGCGCCACAAATATCTAAGCCGCATGTAAGCGGCGCAGTGGAATGGTCGGGTGGGGGATGGGGTCGGTTGAACAAGTATAATTAGTTTCTTTCTCGGGCCAAAGTTTCTTAATACAGGACCTAGGACGGATATATACGTTATTGAACCGCCCAGTGTTGGGCTGGTGAAACGTAGCCCAACCTACCCAATCAACTACTGATAAGGATTCCCCAGCCCCATCCCCGCCAATATCTCTATCTCCAGCGCTTCCATCTCCTCAGCTTCATCATCCTCTTCATGATCATAGCCCTGGGCATGCAAGACGCCGTGGACAATCAAATGCTGGGCATGTTCAAGCACGGTTTTCTTTTGCTCGGCTGCTTCCTTCTCCAGCACATCGGTACACAGGATAATGTCTGCCTGCGTTACCTCGGCATCTTCATCTTCGGTATAGGCAAAGGTCAACACATTGGTGGCGTAGTCCTTGCCGCGATAATCATGGTTGAGTACCTTGCCTTCTTCAGCATCGACAAAGCGCAAAGTGATTTCTGCCGGGAAGAACAAGGCAGCCTGCACGGTCTTGCGTATCAGCGGGCGGGTCAGGATATCTTGCAGGCGCTTGTCGGCATATTGCACTGACAGTGTCAGCTTGGGTTTAGCGACCGTTTTAGTTTCAGCTTTAGTTTCAGCTTTAGATGCAGTTTTACTTTTTGCGACCATGATGGGCAGAGCTTAAAGGGGTTGCAGGTTTCAGCAAGCCGATGGCGGCGCTGTTGGCGGTGGCATTGGCATTCGCGCTTTCATAGGCATCGACGATGCGGGCGACCAGCGGGTGACGTACCACATCGACGCTGCCAAAATGGGTAAAGCCTATGCCGCGTACACCATCGAGTACCTGACAGGCATCGACGAGGCCGCTTTTCACATTACGCTGCAAATCAACCTGAGTAGGGTCACCGGTAATTACCGCTTTGCTGCCAAAACCTATGCGTGTCAGGAACATCTTCATCTGCTCTGGCGTGGTGTTTTGCGCTTCATCAAGGATGACGAAAGCATGGTTCAGGGTACGGCCACGCATATACGCAAGCGGGGCAATCTCGATGACCTGTTTTTCAAACATTTTTTGCGTGCGGTCAAAGCCCAGCAAGTCATACAGCGCGTCGTACAAGGGTCGCAGATAAGGATCGACCTTTTGCGCCAGGTCACCCGGCAAGAAACCCAGGCGCTCACCTGCTTCTACCGCCGGGCGGGTCAGCACGATACGCTTGACGGCATCACGTTCCAGCGCATCAACTGCACAAGCTACGGCCAGATAGGTTTTACCCGTACCAGCCGGGCCTATGCCAAAGCTGATATCGTGCTCGAGTATGGTCTTGATGTAATGATTCTGATGCGGTGTGCGCCCGCGCAAATCGCTGCGGCGGGTTTTGAGCGTCGGGCTTTCTATGTCGGCATCTTCCGGCAAGGGCGCATCCACCGCGACGGCGTCGGCAGGAATCACATCATCCTGATCTTTGCCGGCCTTGCCTTTTTTGAGGCTTTTGCTGGCACGTTGCTCTACCAGGGCCAGTTGCACTTCATCGATGGTGATGATTTTTTTCGCCAGGCCATAGAAATGCTCAAGTATCTCTATCGCTTTCTCGGCATTGTGGCCGCTGACGATAAATTTTTCACCACGGCGAAAGATCGTCACATCCAATGCCGATGATATCTGCCGCAAGTTCTCATCCAGCGGCCCGCACAGATGCGCCAGGCGGGTATTGTCCAGTGGTTGAGGGATGAAATGTGCTACCGGCACGGGTGTTTTTGCCATTATGCTGTCACTGCCTCTTCGACGAGTTCGCCGCGTAAGGAATAATTATAGGATTCGGTAATGCGGGTATTCACCAGCGTACCGACCAGGTCTTTGGAACCCGCGAAATTGACAACGCGGTTATTCTCGGTGCGGCCCTGCAATTCATTCGGGTCTTTTACCGACGGGCCTTCTACCAGAATACGCTGCACCGTACCTATCATGGCATTGCTGTATTTCTTGGTATTGGCATCAATCACAGACTGCAAATGCTGCAGGCGGCGCAATTTAAGTTCTGCCGGGGTATCGTCAGCCAGGTTTGCCGCTGGCGTGCCTGGGCGCGGGCTAAAGATAAAGCTGAAGCTGTTATCAAAACCAATGTCATTGATGAGCTTCATCAGAGCATCAAAATCTTCATCCGTCTCACCAGGGAAGCCGACGATAAAATCAGACGACACAGAAATATCCGGGCGCACCAGTCGCAAACGACGCAGGACGGATTTGTATTCGATGGCGGTGTAACCACGCTTCATCGCAGACAAGATACGGTCAGAGCCATGCTGTGCAGGCAGGTACAGATGATTAACCAGCTTGGGTACCTTGGCATAACAGTCTATCAGGCGCTGTGTGAATTCTTTGGGGTGGCTGGTGACAAAGCGTATGCGTTCTATCTGCGGGAACTCGGCGATGTATTCGATGAGCAGGGCAAAGTCGGCGATCTCGCCATCTTCCATAACGCCACGGTAGGCATTGACGTTTTGCCCCAGCAGGGAAATTTCCTTGACGCCTTGCTCAGCCAGGCCAGCGACTTCTGCCAGCACGTCATCAAATGGACGCGAGACTTCTTCACCACGGGTATAAGGCACGACGCAGTAACTGCAATACTTGCTGCAACCTTCCATGATGGACACATAGGCACTCGCGCCTTCAACACGCGCTGGTGGCATGTGGTCAAACTTTTCAATTTCAGGGAAACTGATATCGACTTGCGAGCGGCCAGAACTACGGCGCGCATCTATCATCTGCGGCAAACGGTGCAGGGTTTGCGGGCCAAATACCACATCGACATAGGGCGCACGCTTGACAATGGCATCGCCTTCTTGCGAGGCAACGCAACCGCCAACGCCAATCAGCAGCTCTGGTTTTTTGCGTTTGAGTTCACGCAGACGACCGAGGTCAGAAAATACTTTTTCAGATGCTTTTTCGCGCACGCTGCAGGTGTTCAGCAAGATCACGTCAGCATCTTCGGGATTATCGGTCTTCACCATGCCGTCATTGGCATTGAGGATATCTGCCATCTTGTCCGAGTCATACTCGTTCATCTGGCAACCGAAGGTTTTAATAAATACTTTTTTTTGCATAATTTTCTACAAGCTCTACCTGCTCAAGGGACTGACATTGTCCATGCTGCCTTGCACTACTCCCCTGAGCCAGCGCTACATCACATGTTCGTATTTTTAAAAATTTGTGGCACCCATTCCTTGGCGGCGGGTAATACCCTTTTACGTTCAATCTCGGTCAATACCCAGATTTTGACAACGTCACCATAATTATCTTCCAGATAATTGATGATCACGTAATTGCCGGTAATTTGCGTAGGCGAGATAAACAGGTTCTGGTCATCATAAATACGCAAACCCGGTGCGGTGTTTTTGGCTTTACCATCAATCAGTACATCGGGATATTGCGACATATTCAATACGCCGCGCTTGGTATTCTCCGGAAAATTACGTTCATCCGGTATTTGTGCAAAACCTTGCAAACTCGTCATGGCCAGCAAGACCAGCATGAACATCATCATTACACGGCGTAAAGCCAGCATCATAGGCATACCTCGGCACCTCTTGGTGGGGATTAAATTCAAAGGAATCAACTACTTAGGTCAAAACCTCGGGAAACCGGCAAGCCTGCAAGTTTAACACAGTCAGCGCCACACTTCCTATTGCAGCATAGCAGCACTTGCAGCCGCAACAAGCCAAAATGGCCCAAAATCTGTGATAATGGCAAAAAAAGAACGATGGAAACCCATGCACACCCGCTCACCCCGCTCTGAAAAGCGAGAATTTGATACCCGCCATTTCCGGGACGCCCTGTCGCAATTTGCCACTGGCGTCACTGTCATCACCACCCGTCTGGCAGATGGCCAGTTCCTGGGTTTGACTGCATCCTCCTTCAATTCTGTCTCGCTGGACCCGCCCCTGATACTCTGGAGCCTGGGCACGGCCGCCAACAGCCTGCCCGTGTTCAGCGGCAATTCTCACTACGTGGTGAATATCCTGTCGGCAGAACAAGCCTGGCTGGCCGAGCAATTTGCCAGCCGCAAGACTGACCGCTTTGCAGGTGTTGATTACACCCTGTCACGCACGGGTCACCCTATCCTGACTGGTGCCTCGGCCTGGTTTGAATGCCATAACCGCAGCCGCTACCCTGAGGGTGACCATGTTATTTTCGTTGGCGAAGTCGAGCATTGCGAATTCACCAAACAGGCACCGCTGGTGTTTCATTCAGGCCAATTCTTGCGTCCTACCAAAGAATAGATACATCCATGATCAGTATTTTGCCTGCCGACCTGGTCGGCTACTTTGCCGCCTGTCTGACGACGACCGCCTTTGTACCCCAGGCCTGGCTGACCTGGCGGCGCAAACGGGCGGAAGGTGTGTCTCTAGGCATGTACATCATCCTCGTCCTTGGCATCACATTGTGGCTAGTGTATGGCCTCATGCTCAGCGCCCTGCCCATCATCATCGCCAATATGATCACGCTCATGCTGGCCATGTTTATTCTCGTGATGAAGCTGGTCTATAAGTAGATTTTCAGTACCTGGCTTCGCACCCAGTCGCATATACACATCCAGGAAGACAGCATGTCTGATGACAACAATACGGGCGACAATACAGGTCACAATAAAAGTAATGATAAGGATATCTATAAAATCCCGGCTGCTGCCCGGCCCAGAATGCGCCTGTTTGCCGCCGTTGCGGCAGGTGTCATCTATGGCTTGCTGCTGCGCGTAGGCTTTGAACACAAGTCTTTGCATGCGTGGTTGCAAATTGTTTCTACCGCCTTTTTGATCCTCGCTCCCTTCAGCGTCGGCGCAATTGCGGTCGTGCTGGCGGCGGGTAAATCCCATATCCACGTGGGCATGCAAGTCATGGTGTCCTTCATGTCGATGATGGCCTTTTTGCTCGCCATGTTCGTTTTCCTGCTGGAGGGCATGGTTTGCCTGGTGCTGGTCTTCCCGGTCTTTGTGGTGGCGGCCCTGATAGGCGGCCTGATTGCAGGTGCCATCCACAACCGCTTTCGCGCATCCAAAACCAGCCTGTATTCGTTTGCCCTGCTGCCACTCCTGCTTGGCCCGGTAGAAGCCAGCTTGCCGCCAGTGCAAAGCGAGCAACTGGTCAGCTCTGTCATACAGATACAGGCCAGCCCTGAAGAAGTGTTTGACCAACTGGCCTCGGTGCAAAACATCAAGCCCGATGAACTCGGTTTTTCTTTCGTGCACCTGATAGGTTTGCCCAAACCCATCGCTGCCGACTTCACGGGCGCTGGTGTAGGCGCAGTAAGAACTTCGCGCTGGGAAAAAGATGTGCGCTTTGAAGAAATCATCACCACCTGGCAAAGACCCAGCACCATGCATTACAGCTTTCATATCCTGCCGGGTGGCATCCCCAAGTATGCTCTCGACAGGCATGTGGAAATGGGTGGGGAATACTTTGATGTCATTGATGGAGGCTACGACCTGAAGGCAAAAGATGGTGGTACAGAACTGCGCCTGAGCACCCGTTTCATCAACAAGTCACAACTCAAGACCTACGGTGACCTGTGGGGCAAGATGGTGCTCAACGATTTTCACCAATCCATCCTCGGCCTAATGAAAAACCGGGCAGAGCAAAGCCATCATCAACAACAACTACAGCAGCAGCAGGCAAAAACAGCAGATTGATTGATATATTGGCGATTGCTTGAATCCCAGGCCAGGATGTGAGAAGCTTGGGCCTTGATTACGACCCGGAACCTGAGGCATCCTGCATGAAACTCTCACACCTTTTATCTGCCGCTCTATTGTTGGCATTGGCAAATAGCGCATCAGCCCAAGTACAAAGATGCGTCGATAGTGATGGTCGTGTGACTTTTACCGACAATGTCTGCCCTAAAACCAGCGTCAAGGAAAAGTCGGTCAAGGCCAACCAAAAATATGTGGGCTCAGAAAAAGTGCAAGAAACCAACTGGGCGGCAAAGAATGAAGCTTTTAATCAGCGCCATGCTGAGCGTGAGAGACGTGCTGACAATGAAAGACTGATCCATAATTTCATCACCACACCACTGCCACCTGGCGTGAAGTATCAAAGACTAACCACATATTCTGACCGCCCATCGAAACTCGACAACAGATAAAACCTGGCTTGCCTGGTCAATTAGTCAAACTCAACTAATCTCAAGCAAAGGCCCAGTTCGAAAAACTGGGCCTTTTTGCATCTGTCGTGCTATTACTTGTGACCATCTTTCGCAGAGGGTTTTGCAGTTGGTTCTGCAACTGTTTTCGCAATTGGTTTGACCACTGCCTCTACGCCACGCGCACCATGCATGTCGGTATCAACCTTACCCGCTTGCAAGTCGTTCAAAGCCTGCTTCATGACTTTGCGCGGCGCAGTCTTGTCATCCGTCGTCTGATCGCGTTCATGGGGTAGCAAAGCGTCATCGTCTTTAGCAGCATCGCTACGCTCTACCGCTTCCGCCGCATTGGTACGCTTGAGGTTTTTGTTATCGAGATTCACATGTCTAGTGTTCACGGCCATTTACTCCCTGCTCTGCTGCTTGTTGAGCCACAGTAGGTGCAGAAGATACGCCAGACGCAGCAGCCCCGTTTTCTGAAGGCAAGCTGGCCGGGATCAGATTGGGCGGCATGCGTGGGTCAAAGTCTTTCCAGTCACCTTTACTGATAGTCCCTTCGCCCAGTTCTATCTGGTCTGCGCCCAGATCTTTAAGCATCGTGATCACGATCTGTTCGGTCTCAGGTTTGTTGACACTGACAGCCACAATCAAACCAGAACGGCGCACACTTGCCGCATTTTCTGCATCATCATCGGAGGTTTCGCCCTTGTCCTTCATTTGCGACAGGCTGCCTATCAACGAGCCCACATGTGCGCCCACCATAGCACCCAAAGCAGTACTGACAGGGCCAGTGACTGGCGCACCCAGCAAACCCACAGCAGCACCAACCGCACCACCAGCAGCAGCACCACTGATCGCACCGCTACCCGCCTTGGTTGCCCCCGGCGACGCGTCACGGTCACCCCCGATAGGATACATGTCATGCTGCCCCGGAGGATTAAGATAAAAAGAACTGATCTGCCCAGGCGCAAAACCCAGTGCCATCAACTGATAAATAGCCTTTTGCACCTGTTCCTGCTGCTCCAGCCGACCCGCGATAATATGTGTCATGATCATCTCCCATCCTGGTTGCAAAACCCTGCATCGGCCTTAGCCTATGAGGATGCTTGTTAACAGGATAGGGTGATACCGTACAGCTTTCTGTGCGCTGGCGTACGCAAGCATCTGTACAGGCAATGAGATATATGGCAACAGCTAAGTGATTCAGTCACTCTTTTATTAACTAAAAAACCTCTTGAGGGCATCAATTAAGGCACCAAAACCAGTATAGACTTCTATACCTTTAGGGAAAGGTTTGGCCTGCTCAGACAGCGGCAAAACCGGCGGTGCATCAATGAATACAAAAAAAACAGGCCCAACAAATGGAATTGCAGCAATAAGCATGAACAAACACTTGTACCAGGCCGGCCCCGGCCTGCGCAAGACCGTACTCCAGATTTTAATGGTGGCGCAAAGCGATACGAACATTAAAACTGCAAATAAAACTGGATGGTTGCTCATTTTCTCGCGACCTTTTTCTTGCTACCAATAACGTCAAGCACTCAGGATTGGTGCTATCTCAGCACGAAATTCAATTTTAGACTTTTCTGCTGCATCAATCAGGTAGCTACCGAGCGCTGTGCTTTGATCTGGTAGGCAATTCAATGGCGCGAAATCATGTTGAAAGTCTTCTATAGTCAACATCATGTAATTACTATAGCCATCAATGACATCGACCAGCTCAGTTTCAAACTCTGCTAAAGATATTTTCCCTTCCTGAACTCCCAGATACAAAAAACCCAGTAAAAGTGACACATAGCGTTCGTCAAAAATGACATGCTGTTCGCTTATTTGTTCCCGTAAAATATCCTGCGCCTCATCTGCAGTCTGGCACGCAGCCAGTTCAGTGAGCCAAAATTCTGGCATTACTTCAAGCTCACTTAAAGCGCTTGACGAACTTGCCACGTGTGCCGCGTTTGCGAGATTGTTGATCTCTGCAACAGAGACATACTTTGACTCGACGAGAGAAAAAATCAGCAACAAAAAATTCTTATTTTTATCTTCATCCATAACATCAAAACTTCACACGCCCCGCCAGCTCCTGTACCGACGTCGTCCATTCATTCGACAGCTTGGAATCTTCCCAAAGTTCCTTGAGTTCAGATTCATCCCCCAGGATTCTGGCAATCACCTGATGGGCTTTCTCGACCAGTTCCTTACCTGGCACCAGCTTAGATTTTCTGACCCATTTATCGACGCTTTCACTATACGCATTACGCATGCCCCAGTTGCCCTGTAATCTGGCAATCACTTCGATAGCGGCAATTGCCTCTTCTGCATCAGAAGCATCAATATAGCCATCGCCTTCCTGCAATATCTTGTCCAGCGTCTCTTCTACCAGTGACAGATCATTACAGTCTTCAATGGCATAAGCCCAGTCACATGCAGTATCGTTTCCAAAAGAATCGGCAGCCCAGGCACCCATATCAGTTCTCCTAAATTTGAAATACTCACCGGAAGGCAAAACTACCCTTCTGTTCAAGAAAATCCGGTTGCGCCAAGGTGGCTCAAGACATCAAACTTCATCCGCCTTGCGCACATACACTCCTATCAAACCCAGCACACCCACAAACACACAGATCAAATGCAGGTACATCAAAGGGATGATTTCATACAAGACATTTTCATCACTATAAGGATGCAAGGGCCGTATGTCTGCATGCATGATGCTGTCGAATACCACATGGGACAAAGCACCAAGCAAGGCGCCAATGCTGACCTGCAACAACGTCAATTGCTGCCAGCGATAAAAATTTGGCAGATAAAATCGTCGTGCGCACCAGCGTGCCAGCAAAAAAAGCAAGACCGTAAAACCCGCCATCAAAGGTGCACCAAGATAGGTATGGAAGAAGACATGCACAGGGAATTGCGCATGCATGAGGTTATATACAGACTCCACATCAATGAACACATTCACGGCAGCGAAAGACAAAACACTGACGTGGCGCGGCGCTGCCGCCTTGAGGGCAGCACCGAGACCAAAATGAAATGGAGTAACCGGCATGAAAGATGTACGCTCCTGCGCAAAGATAATCAAGCAGCAGCATACGATGAGCAGGGATGATGGTCAACCAGACAATATCAGGCACGATAAGGTGAGCACTGCCAATATTGCGCAGACCTGCAAAAACCAGCTCAGTAATCGATGCCGCGCCCGGTTTCGAGCAGTGACTTGAGGCTGGACAATACCAGCGGCCCGCCAAAGCTGATGCCGCGATGCATTTCCAATGCTCGGAAGGTATCCGCGAACAATAAACTTTTTACGAGAAAATATCCAGCATTAGTGCTGGCTTGAGTATCATGAAAATCGCGAGGACACCTGTCAGATATCCGATAGGATCCTGCCCTTCCACACCATAAGCAATACGCCGCACGAACAAGCAATGGCACGCAAATACCAGCATCGACAAGTCCATTGCACGCACACCGGCATTTTTCCCCACCAGGGAAAACAAGGCTAAGGTCGGGACCAATCCACCCTGCTCAAGTACGCGCCAGGTGGTTGCCGTCTGTGGTGTTTTCTTATTCAATTTTTTAGCAGGTATTGTCACAGTCCACATTATAAATTTGGGGCATCAGCCAGAGCAATTCTTTTAAGTTTTGATCAGTTCATCTTATTCTGTCAATATGGGTAGCAAGGTCTTTACTGTTTGACTGATACGTTACAATCTATCTAAAAAATGGCGTTCCCAAGACGAAAGGCAACAGATACTTTTACCTTGAGCACCTCAGTAACACACCGAAAGATTGCGACATGAATGAAATAGCCAAAAGTTTTTTGGATGCCTATGCCAGCGGTGGCGAAATAGAAGGTGGCTGGAAATTTGCCAAAGCTTTGCAGCAAGCCCAGCTTGATTATTCGGACAAAGGCTTACACCGACTGGATCAATTATTTGCAGCCATGCGGGAACGTGTAAAGCCTTCCCGGGAAGATATGCAAGGGTCGCTGCAAGGTCGCAACTTTTGCGCCCTGATTGCCTATCATGTGATTGAAATCCTGCGTCGCCGTACTGGCGCGCATATCGATTGGCATGACAAGGCATCAGCACTCCAGGAATTACCGGCTGGCATGCAATTACCCAACGAACCGTTTGCCCGGCTGATTGCCCTTGCGCCTGACCAAGGCGTTGCATTTATGCCTTTGGATTGGATAGAGGCAGAGATATTTGCAGACAGCCAGCAATCAAAAGCTGCAGACTATGTCACAAGCCTGATACAGCAACTTGAACGTCACGCACCTGTCATTTGGTGGACAGGCATGCAGGCCCTGGGGCGTACTGCCTCATGGCAAATGATGATGGCGGCTGACGGCGGTACTGTGCTGCCCTTGATGCTGCGCTCAACTGCGCCCATGTCCTGGTGCGCGCTGATGTCTGGCCTGCCAGGTGAAAGCCCTGAACAGGCTTTGCAATATGGTGTTGATTGCCTGGAGAAAAACCTGGACAGTGCAACATGGCAAGTGTTTTCTTATGATGGTTACGCTGATATTGAAGAGGGCAGTTTCGATGCGGTGATAGTCATTCTTTATACTTACGGCACGTCGCCGTTACAGTTGAAAATAGCTTTTCCGTATCGCCCCGCCCAGGCTGGCCGGGCATTTGAAATCCTCGACCCAACTTTGCGTGGCACAAATGTAGAAGGCGAACAAGTGCTGATGTCGGGCAATGCCATGCAACGCGGCATACGGAGCATCAAGTGGGCGTTTGGAACTACGTGGGACCAGTTACGGAAAACGTAGAGCTATGCAGACAATGATATTTATGACGGAAGCTCTCACAGCTTCCGCCAACTACTGTATCTATTTTCAAGCTATTGCGGCTTGACAGTTTCTTTCTTCACAGGCTCCGGCACCCGCATCATCATACGGCTGGAGGGTGAATCCGTACCCATCAGCATATTCCAGTTTTTGTCTGCATCCTGTCCTGCCTTGTTCAACATCGGGATGGATGACAATACATCGCCAGATTTTTTTGGTGTTTCTGCTTCTGGTTTGGTGGATTTAGCTGGCTCCGCTGTTTCACCAGGCTTGGCGGGCGTTGCGGGTTTGACGGGTGCTGCCGGGCCTGGGCCATCCCAGACCTTGTTGGTCAGGTCTTTGTCATACTGTGTTGCATGTTTGTCGAGGCGCGTCAGCAATTTATTGTATTCTGCCGGGTTGGTATTCCAGGCCTTATAGATATCGCCGACATCATCAGACCCGGCGACCTTCTTTTTATCCAGATAGACCGCAATACCGAACGACACATTCGATGCCGTGTTGAACCTGTCGTATTTATCGGCCACTTCATAGCCGCCTATGCGCTTGGTGCCGCTCAACCTTTCTGTTGCATCCTTTGCCGTGCTGTCGGTAATCGCAAACACGCCAGAGGCAGAAGACTTGCGCGAAGTCGTTGCGGCGTCAGGGTTGAAGCCAGATTCCACCTCGGCCAGCGCCAGTAAATTGGCAGTGTCTTTTTGCGACAGATTAGCCTTGCCCGCCTGCTGCACAATTTCTTTTTGCACTTCAAACTTGACATGATCATTGGCATCACCCCAGGTGCGGCTGTCGCCCTGGGAGTCTGCCGTCAGTGGATCGCCGTTATGGCTGAAGTTCTTGGTTTTATGATGTTTTGCGCCTGTCATTTTATTTCCCCTCGCGCTGTATGCGCTTTACTGATACTTTTTCAATTTCAGTGAAACGTCCATTGTCATCCAGCACAAAACCGTGCTTTTGCAGAACATTGCCAGACAAGGCCTTGGGTTTGAAATTCGTTGCGCCAAATTTTTCACGGCTGGAACCCAGGAAAACACCCTCAGAAAAATAATCATCCCACTCGCAAGACTTGCAGTTACCGAGGTTGGTGGAACTCAATACGATCTTGTTCCGCCCCTTTTCTTCTTTACCTTTATCCCCTTTACCCTTGACGCAAGCCAGTTGCGTAATCAGTGAACGGTCTTTCAGGTAATCTTCATACAGATAAAGTTTTTCAGAAAACTTGTCTGTGCCAGCCTGGCGCAGCTTCACCTTTTGCAGGAAGCATGCCCCATCCAGACGTTCATTCGGTTCGCAATAGGTTTCGACAGTGACATCCAGCTCATCACAATGCAGGCTGGCTTCAGTGATATAGGTAGTTGATTTGGCCGTTACTTGCGCATTGGCAATAGCAGGCAGCAAGGCCGCCCCAAGGACGAGACTGCTCAACAAACGAAAACTGCCAGGAAAGAAATTATTCATAGGCATCCACTTCTTGAAGTGTGCGACAAGGGAAAAAGCATCAGCAATACCTATTCTACAACAAAATATATTTTTACTTTCGTTTTTATATAAAATTAGAAACGGTGGTCAAAATAGATTATCCGTGCCAGATAAATATTGCCTTTGGTGTGCTATTCAATGCACAGCAATCTCCACCACCAAGCACTAGCCCCCCAACCGTCATGCCAGACTCGATCTGGCATCCAGTGTCGTTAAGCCGAGAACTACGTTTAAGCGCATGGCTGACAAAAGCATCCGCTCATCCACGCCCTACCCAGCACAAACCTCCCACAAACACTGCCGCAACCACCGGTGCCCAGGATCAGCATCCATACGCGGATGCCACAACATCGAAACAGTAATCTCCAGCGCAGGAAACGGCAGCTCAAAACTATACATGCCCGCCCGCAAATTACCCGTATGCCGTTCAGGCACAGTAGCGATCAGGTCCGACGCCCGCGCCAGTGCCAGCGCTGCAGAAAAGCCACCCACGGTAGTCAGCACATCCCGCTCCAGCCCATAAGGTTTAAGCGCATCCGCCATCGGCCCCTTACTCTGCGTGCGGCGTGCCACCAGCACATGCTGGCCGGATGCATACACCGTTGGCGTCATAGCAAGCTGACTCAAGGGATGCCCAATGCGCATCACGCCTATGAACCGGTCACGGAACAAGGCGCGGGTACGTACTTCAGGGCTGATGGAATCACCGACCACGCCGGTTTCCAGATCGACGCTGCCATCACGCAAGAGCGTGCTGTCCTTGTTCAATTTCGGCATGAAAGTCAGGCGTACACCTGGCGCTTCTGCACTGATGCGTGCGATCAGGGCAGGGCCAAAGTTTTCGACAAAGCCATCGCTGGTGCGCAAGGTAAAAGTCTGCGTCAGTTTCGCAAGATCAAGCTGCGTAACCGGGCGCAATGCCGCCTGTGCATCTTGCACTAGTCGGCTCACCTGCTCACGTAATTCCAGCGCCCTTGGTGTGGGCACCAGGCCGCGCCCTGCCCTGACCAGCAAAGGGTCACCCGTGGTCTCGCGCAAGCGTGCCAGCGCCCGGCTCATGGCAGATGGACTCAGCCGCAGCCTGGCAGCAGCACGCGCCACGCTGCCTTCGGCAAGTACGGCATCGAGGGTAATCAGCAGGTTAAGGTCGGGAATAGACATGCATTTATTCTAACGCGCTTTTGCCTGACACAGTTTATGGCATAGCGTCATACGCATGAATAAAGTGCAAACCGTGCGTCTTCCGCCTTATATCGCAAAAGCCTATGATCAGGCATCGTTACTCAAATCAGCCAAAAAATGAAAGCCACACCCATCCCAGAAGCTATTGCATCGCCCACAAGCACCAAGGCATCGCAACAGGTGCGCTGGATACTCGCCAGCCTGTCGCTGTCCATGTTGCTGTCCTCACTGGGCACCAGCATCGCCAATGTGGGGTTGCCAACCTTGACGCATGTATTCAATGCCTCATTCCAGCAAGTGCAATGGGTAGTCGTCGCCTACCTGCTCGCCATCAGCACTCTCATCGTCAGCGTAGGCCGCCTGGGGGATATGATGGGGCGCAAACGCCTGTTGCTGGCAGGTATTGCCCTGTTCACACTAGCGTCGGCCCTGTGCAGTGCAGCCCCCACGCTGAATATGCTGATCGCTGCCCGCGCTATGCAAGGCCTGGGAGCCGCCATCATGATGGCACTGACCATGGCCTTTGTCGGTGAAACCGTCAGCAAGGAGAAAACCGGTAGCGCCATGGGTTTGCTGGGTACCATGTCTGCCGTGGGCACGGCGCTTGGCCCATCACTGGGCGGTATACTGATTGCAGGTATCGACTGGCGCGCAATCTTCCTGATCAATGTCCCGCTGGGTATCATCAGCTTCATACTGGCACAACGCTACCTGCCACAAGACCAGCAAGCCAGCCACAAAGCCAATAATAAAGCCAGCGCGCGTTTTGATCACATCGGCACACTGTTGCTGGCCTTGACTCTGGCAGCCTATGCGCTAGCCATGACGCTGGGTCGTGGACATTTTGGCGCACTGAATCTGGCATTGCTGTTTGCAGCCACCCTTGGTGCAGCCCTATTCATGCTGGTAGAAACAAAAGTCGCATCACCACTGATACGCCCCTCCCTATTCCGCGACATCACCCTCAGCACCAGCCTGGCCATGAACACCCTGGTCGCGACCGTCATGATGGCCACGCTGGTGGTCGGCCCCTTCTACCTGTCGCGCTCGCTGGCACTCAGCGACGCCATGGTCGGCCTGCTCATGTCCATAGGCCCTGTCATCTCTGCCTGTAGTGGTGTCATCGCAGGCCGCATTGTAGATCGCATGGGTGCACCAGCGACCGTCACCACCGGGCTCGTCGCCATGATCATTGGTGCATTCGGTCTCGCCCTGTTGCCGTCCATCATAGGCATCTCTGGCTACGTCATCGCCATCGCCATACTCACACCTGGTTACCAGCTTTTCCAGGCCGCCAATAACACCGCCGTCATGCAAGACATCGCCCCGCATCAGCGCGGCCTGATCTCCGGCATGCTCAATCTCTCCCGCAACCTCGGTCTCATCACCGGTGCAACTTTGATGGGGGCAGTATTTGCCTATGCATCAGCCAGTAGCGACATCAGAGCGGCTACGCCAGCAGCGATTGCAACTGGCATGCAGACCACGTTTATCGTGGCGGGGGTGATACTGGTGATGGCACTAGGCATTGCCGGGACAGAGAGATTGCTCACAAAGTCGAATCCCACAGTTTGAATAAGGCATTCAACTCCACAACTCATTTCAGGCAACACAGCATTTGCCGCAACACCTGAGAACATCGTCACCATCTTGTCATCAAGCAACTTTACAATGCCAGCCCATGCAGGCGGCTAGTGCCTCTCATTTTACGTCCCTGCAACAGTCCCGCTATCCATCTTCGCCTGGTGCGCATATGCCAGGCGTGTCTTAGAACCTGTGACAGGAATGACCATGAATGTTCGTTTTTTAAATGAGCGCAAGGCCGCAAAGCAATTGCTCTCATTATGTTTGCCGCTGGCACTGATCGCCTGCGGCAACAGCAAAGATGCTGCAACACCCGCACCAGAACCCGTCGCTGAAACACCCGCCGTGGCCGTCATGTCTGACGTGCATTTTGAAAACGTCTATGGTGATCTCAAAAATGCCAAGTTCTCTGGCATACCGACTGGTGACGGCAAATTTGCCACCATACGTACCATGTATGCGCAACTGACTTCCACCCGCCTGTTCAATGAAAACTACTTCGCCTTCCGTGGTGCACTGGATGACGCTTATGCACGCGGCATCAGGCTGGTAGCCTTGTCTGGCGATTATTCTGACGATGCACAACCCGTCAATATCGATGGCATAGCAGCGATCTTGAAAGAATATCAGGCCAAAGGCATGCGCTTCTTTATCGCGCCCGGCAATCACGATCCTAATGAGCCTTATGACGATGACGAAGCTGGTAAAAATGATTTCCTGACAGCAGAAGGCAAAGAACAAAAAGTTTATGCCGTCAATTATTCCGGCTGTAAATCACAGGATGCCACTGTCGCCTGTACCAACCAGCTCATGGAACTCGGCTACGAAAAACTGATCGCCCAACTGGGTGAATTTGGCTACATGCCCAACAAGGCCGACGTGTATTGGGAGACGCCGTTTTCCAGCTATGCCAATTCCACCTATACCTATGACGCAGCACTGACCAGCGCCGACGTAAAAAACCGCCAGTTTGAAATTTGTGCTGAAGGCGAAGGCGGCAGCTACAAGGCAGAAGGTGAAAAAACCCTGGGCAAGGCATTTACCAAATGCACCAGCATCATCGACTCCAGCTATCTGGTGGAACCAGTCAAGGGTGTCTGGCTGCTCTCGATTGACGCCAATGTCCACATCCCCAACGGCGCATTTGACCCTGTCAATGCCAAGGCATTCAAAGGCTTTGACGGTGCTGGCAATGCGGGCTGGAACAAAGTACTGACGCATAAAAAACACTTGCTGGCCTGGATCAAGACTGTCACCGCCCGCGCCAAGTCTCAAGGCAAACGTCTGATTGCCTTCTCGCATTATCCCACCATGGATTTTTACGCCAATCAGACTGATACCATGAAGGCCGTCTTCAAGTCAGGCGCCTTCCAGGTGGCACGCGTGCCTGAACAGGCCACCACTACGGCACTCGCAGCCACAGGCATGCAATTGCACATGGGCGGCCACATGCATTTCAATGGTACCAATGATTACAAGGACGCATCCGGCAATTACTTCGTCAACGTGCAGTCACCCTCGCTGGCCGTATTTGGTGCCGCCTACAAGATCGTCAAATACAAGGACCAGGATACAGTCGATATAGAAACCGTGCCCCTCAACAACGTGGCACGCTACAACGAACTCTTCAAGTATTACCAGACAGAGTACGACTACCTGCAAAACAGCAGCCTTGCCGCTGATGTGAGCAAACGCTGGAGCAAGGATATACTCGCCACAAAATCCTATGGCGAATTCACCCGCTTCTATTTTGGTGAACTGTCACGCCTGCGCTTCATGGATGAATACTGGCCTTGCGAAATGAAAGAAGCCGCCACCAGCCTCGACGCCAAACAGATGCTGATCCTGTCGCAATTGCAAACCCAGGTCACGTTCGCGCAATTGAAAGACATCCCCGGCGTCTTGCCTCTGACCGCCGCCTGCATGTCCAAAGGCAGTAGCGGCACCAACAGCGGCACGCCTGTCTCAGCCAGCCAATTAACCGCCGACTGGACAGTAGCCACCACCAAGGCCACACAACTCGCCACGGCGGCCGGTTATAAGCTGGATGATTTCGCCAAGATCAGCGCCTATGAATTCTATGGCGACTTCCACCGCACCGTCTATGCAGGCGAACTCGCCTTGCGTGACATGGGCACAGACCGGGTCAAGCAATACAAAGTCCTGATGAACGCCTTCCCGGCCAGCCCCGCTGCCATCAGCATGCTCGACGGCAAACCATCAGACCAGAATGCGGTCAATGTGGTTTTCCAAAACCAGTTCAAGCAAGTATTCAGCATCCTCAAAGGACTGGGCTCAGGCAAACCAAGTGACCGCTTCACCGTCAACTTCAAAACCCAGACGTTGACGAATACTAATACCAGCTCTGCCAGTTTTAACTAAAGCGCTTGTTCATCCCGTTTGCCCTGGGCAAGCGGGATGATTCTTTGTGAGTGATAAACTTACCATTCCTCAGAAATGAATTGATCAACTCTTTCATCTGAAAGCCCCATAGTCAACCAACCTGCTACAGGTTTCGCTGCCTTTAAAGACATACCAAATGCGGCCCTGAAATATTTAATAAAATACGCTCCAGAAAGTTCGGTAAGTTCACCTTTTAAATACTTTAGCAAGGCAGACGGCGGGTGTCCCAGAGACTTTAGTCTTCGTAATTCTTCGACTATTTTTTCATCTGGTATATACGGGGGTGTTTGCATAAGGTTTCTTTTATCAAGGCCTGAATATATTGATATAGCGTCTGTAGTTCACGCATTGTATTTAAGCAAAATTCCGTCAATCAATTTCCTGATTTCTGCCCTTAACTTGTGTTCGTCCAACTCATAGCTTTCACGATCTGCATCTGGATTGTACATATCAGCCAGACAAAAAGTGCTGGATAATACTTCGCTCAATTGTGGGTTATCGAAAAGGGTTAACCCGCTATCTCGCTCCTTTTTCCATCGTTTCATGAATTCATCAGCAAAAACTTCTGCATTCGACTCCGTCGCAAGGAATTTCTCAACAAACCTCAAAAGCTTCTCGCTCATGCGAGTGCCCCTTCTTTAAAAAAATCTCAAAATTATTGCGCCAGCGTGCACACGATAAGTGCAACAAATCGCAGTTGCTCGCTTATTGACTCCCAACCGCATCCTCCAGCAAGGTCATGCTTTTTGCGACCTTGCCTTTCTTGGAGCTGAGTATGACCTTACGATCGCGTTTCTCGTCATACTGATAGCTTTCACTGATTTGCTGGCCAGTCAGCAAGTTGGTGCTGACGGTAGAACCCTTGCCCACCATGCCATCTGCCTCCTCTTCATCTATCCCTATCATTTGCAAACGCTGGCTGGCAGCATCCAGGCGAAAGCGCCAGGTATAGACTGCGTATTCACGCGAACCACTATACTGGCTGACGACCAGCACACCGTTTTTGACGGCGACATTGACACCATCCTTAACGCCACCACACCCCTGGCATTGCAGCAGCTTGCTATTGCTGCCCAATACACTGTAGCCCTTGCCTGCATTCGCCTGCAGCACGATCAAGCCACGCTGCCTGTCGTCAGCAGTGCCCTTGCCCTCTACCAGCACGGCGGCAATATCGGCCAGGCCATCACCATTAAGGTCACCGCTGACCTGGCTTTCCACCATCCAGCCAGGCGGCACAAAATCACGCAGCGCCGGTGCCGTGGCAGGCATTTTCTTGCCAAAGGGCAGGCTTTGCTGCGCCTCACTGTTGCTGTGTAGCACCGCAGCCAGTAACAGGGCAGTGAATTGGATAGAGATGGCAAGCTTCATGGATGTTGATCTTTCAAATACGAGGGATGCATCTGATATGGACGCGGCCTAGTGAGGTTTGATACACGGGTGAATATGGGTACGGACATGATACTTGATTTGTCGTTCTACCCAGCCCACGCACGCCCTCCTGGCAAACAAAGATTTCTTTGCAATGTGCGGTAGCACGCAGAATTAAAGAATACTTTCGCCTACACTGATGTCAGTGACAAGATAAATTGCAGGCTTTTGACAGTGCACTTGCACCTGTCATGCAGCCGCATATTCAGCATCTCTCCTATCTTATTTACTATCTTAATGAGGTCATGCCATGAAACACGATCAAACAGCAATCAACCATACCCGTAACCAGCGCGCCGCAAAAAAAGCAGCAGGCCTGATTGCCGCCGTCATTTCATCCCTGCTGCTGGTCAATGTGAGCACGGCAGCCGATCGCCAGGATACCAGTGCCAACGCCCGCGCACGCTACGAAAATGAGAAGAGTATTTGCAACAACGGCCAGTCCAATCAAGCAAGAGAAACCTGCCTGCGCGAAGCCGGCGCCGCGAAACAGCAAGCCCAGTTAGGCACCCTGACCACAGCAAGCGAAGACCAGCTCCAGCGCAACCGCGAACTCCGCTGCAACGCCCTCCCACCAACAGACCGTGAATACTGCCTACAACGCATGCGCGGTGAAGGCACACAGTCCGGCAGCGCCCAAAGCGGCGGTATCTCGCGTGAACTGGTTGTGCCGGTCAAACCAGGGCAATAAGACTTTATCTGTACCGCATATTCAAATGGTACTGGGCTTTGCGAAGCTCAGTACTATCTCAGCTGGCAATATCGGACTTGCCACGGCTACCAAAAAATTCACGACGATTTCACACGCGTCTGAAATCCCAGCATAACCGACACTGTTCGGGTGATATCCGTGCGCACTTGCGTAGCGGCTCACTGACGCCCTGCCCTGATCATAAGATTGTATGCAGCAAAGCACCCGCACAAATAAGCGTGCACCTTAGAAATAAATTTCACTGGTAAGTGGCAAATAATACAATTATAGTTATTTATTATTTAACTATCTATTTATACCACCGCTTATGCCGCGCTCATTCAAACATCAAGCATTCAAAACACAAAAACCGCAAACCCTGGACATCATCAGAAAACTACATGACATGAGTGGCCTACAAGGGCCAGAATTGGAATCCCCACTAGAACGCTGGAGTGAAAAGACCTTAGACAAGCTGATGAAAGCAGGGTTCATATTGTTCGGCCTGATCATCATCTTCGCATTGTGGCACTTCATCAGCCCCTTAAATGAACATGCTGTGATATTCGCCCTTGTTCTGGGTGCCGCCGCAATAATCCTTCCAACCTGCGCCTTGATGATCACGATTTATTCTGCCATTGTGACTATCAAAAATCTGAAAAAGAAGTCGTTGGAAAACTTCATACTTGGCATCGAAGCCGATCAAAAGCATGTGAGCGAATTGTATGCATACTCCAAAAAAGATCTGGAGCATGCGCAAAGAATCATCCAGTTAAAGATCACTCGCATCAAAAACAAAATCAGCCTCGTGATCGGTTCACCAGAAAAGATAGCATTCATCTCACTGGCCGCAATTGGATGTACCTTGATCAAAGAATTTTCGTCTAAAACCCCTCCGGTGAAACTTCCAGAAATTTCTTTAGTCTCCGCCCCTCTCTATGAATTCATATTCTGTGCTGCATTCATGCTGAGCCTGCTGGCTTTTGTGGTTGTCTATCTGAGCCGAGGGATGCGGGAGTACGTTTATCAGTCAGAAATCTTGGACTTGGCTATTGCTTTAAAAAAAGAAAATGAAGCTGCCTGAGACAGATTTTGTAGGGTGCGTTGCAACGCACGATGGGCGATGAATCCAAGCACGGTAGGTACGATGAGTGCAACGTAATCCTACGCATGGCATGCGGTGATATAACTACAAGCTCCTTATAGCTAACTCCAAACTCATGCTGCTTTCCTCTTCAAAAGAATGCTGATTGCTTTCCTTGAATTAACTTTGCAATAAGGGATATGATAGATACATGTCAGTTATTGCAGTAAAGGCAAAAGCGGCGGGGCAAGGGTAATTTACTATTTTAAATCAGTAGATGATCAAATCTACATGCTGGTGATCTACCCCAAATCAGTCAAAGACAATTTATCCGCCGCCGAAAAAGCCATACTCAAAGATTTGGCAAAGCCATTGTACGCCGCAAATACAAGGAGTCAAAAATGGACAAAGAATTATTCGCAGACCTCGTTGCCAGTCTGGCAGAAGCAGGCAAAATCGCCAAAGGCCTGGTAAAGCCTGCGCATATTACGACACTGCATAAATCTGACAAGCCGAACAAAAACCAGACAAAACCAGGAAGCAAAGCAGCCACCGCGCCAACAATTCAACATACAAAAATCGATGCCAGACAAGTACGTGAGAAAACGGGTTTGTCTTAAAGCGATTTTGCGATTGTCATGAATGTCAGCATCAAGACTCTGCAAAACTGGGAACAACACAAGCGAGAACCGACTGGTGCGGCAGATTCGCTACTCAGAGTATTTGCTGCTGCGCCAGAATTGGTTCTAAAGGCTCTGCATCATTCTTGATTGATTATATTGAGTTAATCTTTGTATCTTATTTTGAGCGAAAAATAACCGGGAAGAAAGTAACAATATGTCTTTTTTAAATGATCAATACAATAAGATGAAAGATCTAGTTGAATCAACTAGCAAATTTCAGGAAGCGCTTGATGCTGAAAAAAAATATCGTGATCTAGTCAATTATTCTAGCCTAACAGAAAGGGCTATAGATAAATACAATAAACTAAGGGATATTATTGAATTACCTAAAATGGCAAGAGAGCTAGCTGAAGAATATTATAGACAACACCAATTAACCAGCTCTATCGTTGCAAATAGCACGAGCTCATTTCAGCATTCTCAGCATCTATATGAAACAAATAATTTAACGTCTACACGCCTTTTCGAAGAATTAGAAAAAGAGAGGAATCATTTAATCCGTGAATCATCAATTTATACAAAAATTGCACAAGATTTTGTCTCTTCAAGGGAAACTATCTCTAGCACAAGAGATTTAATCAACCAAATTTCCGATCAACTTACCTCTTATACGCTTTCCAATCAAGCCTTAAGGCTCTCAGAGATTTCCAAACCATACCTAAATACACAACGAATTATTGAGCAAAGCATTTCCAATGATTCATTGGGAGTACTTTTTCAACAAAAAAATATTGGAGGCAATTTAGGGATTCCAATCCCAGATAGAGCGACAATCGAATCTATTGCATCAATTTGGGGAGAGAGCGGACTTGAGCGACAGCTCCGTTCTCTTGGATTGGATTTTGAGTCTCTGCGGACAGGTAATAATTTAGATTTATCATCAAATTCAAGCACGGATCTTCATAATAACCGTGAACTCTCATTCGCCGACATACTCGCAATAATTTCGATTATCTTGGCCATACTTGTGCCAATCTGGCAAAAATTTGACTCTGATGAAACCGAAGCTCGATTGACAAGCGAAATAAGGAATTCTGAAGAGCGCCAAAATGCACGAATGCTCGCTCTCCAAAAGTTAATAGAGCAAGCACTTGTTACGACTCAGCCACAAGAAATTGGAAGTGATATTTTCATAGTTCTTTCAAGAAGTACTCATGTAAGAACATATCCTCAAAATGGCTCATCAATTGTCGCTACTGTCTTCCCAAATCAACAAATCACTTTACTCTCTGAACGAGGGAAATGGATAGAAATTCACTATTTTGACTGGATAGCCCAAGAAATCAGACATGGTTGGATTTTAAAAAAATATGCACTAAGAGTTGAGAAAAGAAATCCACAATCCAAAAACAAAATAGGCAAACGAGACGACTCAAAAAATGAGGATGAAATACTCAAAGCCATAGCCCTGTCAAATGCGGATATAGCCGCAGGCCGATTTATTCAAGAATCCGCGGATCAACATATTCAACGAAAATTATCGGTGAAATAATGTTCAAACTCATTTTTACTGATCAATATGAAAAAACCGAACAACAATTTTTAAATCAACATCCAGAACTTTTAGATAAGTATCGTTCTGTTCTTTTATCATTGGAAATCAATCCAAGACAACCATCACTTAGGCTTCACCAACTCAAGGGGAAACTTAAAAAATATCATGCAGTTTCAATAAATTTATCTTACAGAATCACGCTTGAATTAATCATAACCAAACAGGAAATTATTCCTATTGCAGTTGGAACACATGATAACGTGTATGGGAGATAATAAGTTTAAGCAAGCTTAGGGAACATCTGATTAAGTTCTAATTTCCATCAATTACAAAATCATGTTCCAGTCAAAGCATAAAACGTGCTGCTGATGCGGACAGGTAATAATTTAGATTTATCATCAAATTCAAGCACGGATCTTCATAATAACCGTGAACTCTCATTCGCCGACATACTCGCAATAATTTCGATTATCTTGGCCATACTTGTGCCAATCTGGCAAAAATTTGACTCTGATGAAACCGAAGCTCGATTGACAAGCGAAATAAGGAATTCTGAAGAGCGCCAAAATGCACGAATGCTCGCTCTCCAAAAGTTAATAGAGCAAGCACTTGTTACGACTCAGCCACAAGAAATTGGAAGTGATATTTTCATAGTTCTTTCAAGAAGTACTCATGTAAGAACATATCCTCAAAATGGCTCATCAATTGTCGCTACTGTCTTCCCAAATCAACAAATCACTTTACTCTCTGAACGAGGGAAATGGATAGAAATTCACTATTTTGACTGGATAGCCCAAGAAATCAGACATGGTTGGATTTTAAAAAAATATGCACTAAGAGTTGAGAAAAGAAATCCACAATCCAAAAACAAAATAGGCAAACGAGACGACTCAAAAAATGAGGATGAAATACTCAAAGCCATAGCCCTGTCAAATGCGGATATAGCCGCAGGCCGATTTATTCAAGAATCCGCGGATCAACATATTCAACGAAAATTATCGGTGAAATAATGTTCAAACTCATTTTTACTGATCAATATGAAAAAACCGAACAACAATTTTTAAATCAACATCCAGAACTTTTAGATAAGTATCGTTCTGTTCTTTTATCATTGGAAATCAATCCAAGACAACCATCACTTAGGCTTCACCAACTCAAGGGGAAACTTAAAAAATATCATGCAGTTTCAATAAATTTATCTTACAGAATCACGCTTGAATTAATCATAACCAAACAGGAAATTATTCCTATTGCAGTTGGAACACATGATAACGTGTATGGGAGATAATAAGTTTAAGCAAGCTTAGGGAACATCTGATTAAGTTCTAATTTCCATCAATTACAAAATCATGTTCCAGTCAAAGCATAAAACGTGCTGCTGAACATGATTTTCATCAAGAATTGGGGAGTTGTATCCCCAACTTCTTCAGTTCT